>CAPNGW010000083.1:4803-9188 GCA_948665105.1 uncultured Lachnospiraceae bacterium | reverse complement strand
GAAAACAGCCAGATTTCTCAGGCCGGCCTTTCCTCCCCTGCAGACCAGGCGAGCATTGCGCTCCTGTCAGACGACGCCCCGGAATTGAACCTGGAGGTAGGGACATTTGAAGGCGCGCAGCAGACAGGCGGCTCAGAGGACACAAAGAGAAGCCTGGTATTTTCCAAAACAGACCGCCCCACCGTCATCGTAGACGCTTATCTGGGTGCTTCCACCGGTGTGGTCCAAAATTCCTATTACCAGATTATGACGCCCTACGCCATACAAAAGGATGACGGCGGTATAGACTTTACCTATGATGAAGCGGCGATACAGGGTCTTTCGGAGAATCAGTGGTTCGGCCTGGCGGTGAAGGTGGAGAGCGCCCCGGATGGAACACAGGTAAGAGTTGGAGCCCAGGGGACCTGGGAAAATCTGGACCCGGAAAAAGGGTATATGGGAGATGTGTATTTCCGTCTGGGAAATATCACGCCCACCATGCCGGGATCCATGAGGCTTTCTTTTTCCACGGTAGGCCAGCCCCAGGAGAGCACCATTTTTCCCCTGCGGTTTGGATGCGGATATGGGAGCTATATAAAAGACGGTGTCCAGGCCGCCGGTGCATGGTACCATGATGCGGGAACCACCGACAGGTACGACTATTCCCTTCTGTATTCCAACATTAATTGGTCCTTTGAAATAGAGCCCCTGACAAACCCTAAGGTTCTGTGGAGCCAATACAATTACATGACGTATCTTTTGACCATCACCAACGATTCCGAGACGCTGGAAGCCGTGGTGAATGACTACGAGCTGAACTTCCGAATGGAGCATGAGGCCTTCAATAATGGAGAAGGGGGCTTGCGGAACGCGGACTCGCTGCGATGGGTCTGGGAGAACGGGGCAGTGCGCCCGGCCACAGAGGAAGAACAAGAGGGTAATCTGTCCAACAATATACAATACAAAGAAGTGGGATGGAGGAATCCTGGTCTACAACGTCACCGGCTACAGTGAGGAGGATCAGGCAACCTGGGATCCGGAAGATCCCGATACCCTTCCAGGGGAATTAAAAGAGCTGCCCTTTGAACTTGCCGGCGGACGAGAGATGATCATTAAAGCCACCAACCTTGTAGGCCTGGAGGGAGGCTTAAACAGCGCGGCCATCAAACCGGGAGAGAAGCAGCAGTATTATGTGATGCTTCCCTTCGCCAACAACTACGTCCAGAGCAGGCTTCAGATTGATTCCACCCACAGCGCCACCATCACCTGCGGAGAAGGAGGGCGCTCGTTGAAATGGTCACTGACAGACATAAAGCGGGTGGACAGAGAACTTATCAGCCACAGCGCTTCCTTATCCAAGTACGTGATGGACCAGAAGGGTGAGAGAAAAGACGCCATTGAGATAGGATACAACACCAACGCATCCTACTATATTGGAGATATAGTCAATCACTCCAATATCCCGATATTCAACCCGGAGGTAGTGGATACCCTTCCGGATAGCTACGAGCCGACAGAAATCTATGCCTACATAGATGAAGACAAAAGCTGGGAGGACGTATTCCCCACCCAGGGCGTGAGCTTTCTGGGGCTTGAGTTTCAGCGGGAGGCCACGAATCCCCAGGGTGGCACGATAACGGAGCGTAAAATAGAGCCTTTGGGCACGCTGGAAGAGATTACCAGCCAAGAGAAGCCGGATATACCCGCAGGAAAGAAAGCATGGCGGGTTACTGTCGATTCGGAAGAGTTCCTGCAGAAGAAGGCTGGCAGCGACGGATGGGTATTTACGGGCAACATGGTCTTTAAGCTGAAGGAGAAGATGGCCCGCCAGGAAACCCTGCCTGTGACCTTTGAGATTACAGGAAATTTCGCCAGCTTTTCAAAGGACGAGTATTTAAACCAGGCCCGGTTCTCCTATGAGACCCATATCTGGAACTCCAGTCCCACAGAGGTGGAGGACAAGAATATTATCACCCAGTATCCGGGTACGCCAAGCAGCGCCACGGTCTATACCCGCCCAGGTCTGCCCATGGTTCAAGCCTATGGCATCCGCTATAACGAAGATAACCAGACGGTGGAGAAATCTGCTGAAAACGGCAGGCTTTCCGTACCCAACGAGGATGTGAACACCGGGTACGAATTTGTGCTGGGCAATAATTCCGATAAGACCATTCTCCCCGGCATCATTACGGTGACACCCGGCGCTGCATCTTCCAGGCTCCGTCTGGAGAGGCTGGAGATTTCACAGGCTTTAAGTGGCGTGGCGGATATTACGAAAATGATTGTATATTATAAGACGTCTCAGTCAGGAGCAGAGCAGTCCCTTGAGGCAGAGAGCCCTTCGGGAACCATCAGTCTCAAAGAACTCATAGAAGCCCACAGCGGGGCGGGGAACTACTATATCACCAAGATTGAGATGAAGGTGGCGTCCTTTTGGCAGAATGTGTCCTATGATGATGGGGTTTATTTCCGCCTGTACGGCCCTATGCTCAACCAGGGCGTTGAAGTGCCGGTGACCACCACCTGGAATACGGACTATGAAGACCCATCCAAGAACCAGACGTCCACGTCCACGGCCAGGCTTTATGTGGAGCCGCCCGTTCCGGCAGTGAAGGCAGCGGGTATTTATCAGAAGGAAGACGGGAGCCTTGACGTGCAGCTCCCCGGAGATAAGACGAGGCCCAATACGGTCACTCCTTTAACAGTACCTCATATGGATCCCAAGGCGGGCTATCAGTTTATTCTGGGCAACACTCACGGGAAGACACTTATGTCCCCTGCCGTTTTGGAGATTCGCGATGTGGGAAGCGCCATGTCCTGGAATGTCATAGAGATTTCCCCGGCTTTCACCGGGGATGCGGCGCCGGAGAAGGTGGTAATCAGCTACGAGAAGCGGGTGGAAACAACTGTTGACGGCCAGCAAAAGACGGAGTATGTGCCGGAGGAGATTGAGATTTCCGGCAGTCATTTTAGGGATAACGGTTATAAGCTCACCGCTTGGGACGCCAATTTCCCCCAAGAGCAGACTCGAAACATCAACATTAAGCTTTACATTGCATCCTTCCCGGCCGGTGTGGACCTTGAGACAGACACAGATTACTGGGTGCGCCTGTACGGACCTGTGTCCAAGAAGGGTCAGACTCTGCCCCTCTATGGATACTGGGGCACCGCTTATCCCGATGGCTCCGGCGTCACCAACATCACCCGGAGCGACTGGGGCTCATTGTATACCATGTCCATCAATCCCTTTGCGGAGGCTAGGGCGGTGTATACCAGTGAACGTGGCGATAACGTGGAGAATATTGACACCTCCAAAGACAGCGTAACTTCTGCGGCGGCGCCCTGGAAGGAGAAGAACCTCCGCTATGAGTTCCTGGTGGGGAACGATTCCGCCACCGCTATGGGAACCAGTAATGTAGACATCAAAATCGACTGGAGCACCAACCCGCTTATGCCCTTAGGACAGCAGAACTTTGGCTTCAGCCCTGAGAAGATGCTGGTTTCGGGCAACTATGACAGTACGGGAATCATCAAAGAGATTCTGATTTTTGACGTTCCTTCCGCTGATTATGAAAGGGATACCGCCACAAAGATTATTTCCAAGGGGGAGCTTGACGCAGCCCCGGAGGAAGGCGGAAATAAAGTCATCGACGTCTCAGACTTGAACCATGTGGTCAATGTCCGCATCGTCTATGAGGATTTCTACGGGGAGATCACCGGGGACAAAGTCCTGAAGGTCCAGTTGACAGACGCGGTATACAGCCGTTACGGATTAAATAAAGGGACAGTTACCTTCACAAGCCTGGATGCACACGATGTAACTCCAACCGTCGCCACGGCTTCCTTTGACGTGCAGGAACCGGCTCCCACCTCCCAGCTTACGGTCTACAACCCAGAGACTGGAACCAGGGTAAACTCTGCCAGTGTGCTTCAGGGGGAGGAGGATCTGTACTATGACGCGCTCTTTGGCAACGACAGCATGAGCCGTGCTTACGAGACCCGGCTGGACATAGACCTGGAGGCCAACATCAGAAGAATCGACTCCATTGGAGGATTTGGCGTCAGTGAAATCCGTTTTGACGTCTCCTTTGAGGAGAAGGGCGCGCTTTCTGCCATTGAACTCTATGATGCGGAGGGGTATGATGCGGATGCGCTCAAAAACGGGCAGCTGGCACCCGCCGTCACCATCACCCCGGAGCAGCTGAAGACGGCTCCGGTGACAGGAACGGGCGAAAATCGGATGTATGTCCTGTCCAGGGAAGGGTATTTTAAGGATTTAACGGAGCTTCGCTTAATCCGCATTATTTATCAAGACTTTACTTATAATATTACCGGGGCAAAGAGGCTTCATGTCCAGGTGGCTGGAGAGACCACCTGGTTTGGAAGGATTCCGGCAACAGGCTCTC
>CAPNGW010000083.1:0-4793 GCA_948665105.1 uncultured Lachnospiraceae bacterium | reverse complement strand
CCCTGGTGCTGGGGAGACAGTCAGAGGCTGTGGCAGAAGTCGTATCCCGGGCCTTTTATGACGTGTCCGCTCCGGAGATGAGGGTCACCACCCACGTTGAGTACTATGACCTGGATGAGAGCAACCTGACCTACACCGGAGAAAATCCTTACAGTAACCACTGGGATCAGAACAAAACAGCCCTGGGGGTGCCCTATGCACGGGAATTTGCTTTTCGAACCAATGTGGGCAATGAGAAAGACATCTCCCTGGACGACTCTGATTTGCGCATTACCCTTCCCAGCCTGCAGGATGAGGACGGCGATAGGGTGGGCTTCCACCCGGACCGGGTGGAGATTCCCCGGGAGTTTTTAGACAACTACCAAAACCTTCAGGCCCAAGACCAGACGACGGTGACACTGACGGACGCGGAGGGCAATGAGGCGGTACTTACTTTCAATAAGGCGCTGAGATCCCTCTCCGGCGGCAGCGCTGTAGTTGCAGCGACAGGAGGACGCTTTACCATTACCAAGGAGCACATTGCCGACCTGGGCCTTGGGGAATTGAAATATATTGATTTTCACGGCTACGATTTCGCCAGCACCAAAGACACCGACGGCTTTGATATCTATGTCCATGGCTTTGAGGATAAGCCCCTGAATACCGGCGACGATTTCCAGGCCGACACTGCCAACTACTTGCTCCGCATCCGTGAGGAGGCCAATAAGGTCAGCGCCATGGATGCCAGCCGGGTGGTGATAAGCAAGATGTATTATGACACCATTCTGGCGTCCACCTATAAGGACAGGGAATGGGAGAAGGACAGCAAGGGAAATCTGTCCCTGGATGCGGACGGGAACCCTATCCAGACGGAGGATACCAAAAAGGTGGACGTGGAGGGGGATCCCCAGGAGAATGTATTCTCTCATATGCCCCATTTAGGCTTGAAGGATACCTGGAACTCGGAGCTGGAGCTTGGAAATAAGTCCATTGGCTCCTATGCCCTGGATTTCCGCCAGTATCTCAAAGCGGGGAGAGATGCGCCTCTGGATGCATGTACAGGGAGCTGTGGGCACAATCCGGGCCAGGAGCAGTGGAATATGCCCTGGATTTATACCCAATCCTACAATACGGCAACCAGCGTGGAGCTGACTGTGGACCTTCCGGCAGACAAGTTTGACGCTTACTATATCAAGCTGGATCCCAGAATCAAGGAGTGGGTCAACAGTGTGACGGTGACGCCGTCCGTGGGCGATGCCTATACGGTCTACACGAAAGGGCAGGATTCATGGCAGGAGAATGCCGTTGAAACTGACCAGAACGGCGTGTCGTTCTTCCGCATCAACCTGCAGGGAGGGAAGGCGAACCGCTACAGTGATAATCAGGAGCACTACTATCGTCATCCTGATGAATATGGGGAGAAGCCCCAGGATACGCCGGCTGGCGGATCCCGGATAAGCCAGGTTGTATTTCATTTGAGCATTAACCAGGAGGCCAGCTTAATGGAAAACGGGAATGAAGCGGCCAAGAACCCCGACTACGGCACCTGGTACAATGAGCTGGAGGAGACCAGCAAGTACATGATGGAGATTACGGGACGCTTCGTCACGGAGATTACAGCGAATGCTTCGGGAAATTCTGTCCTCTCACATCATGCCCTGGCCACGGCCAACACCAAGCTCACCATTGGAGGAGGCGCTAACGGAGCCAAGGAGAGAGTCCTGGATTCCGCCACGGAGGAGGGCTATCAGAATCAGAAATCCTGGTCCTGGAAGGATTCCTTTAACTGTGTGCATACGAATGTCAGGCCCAATAAAACATATTCCAGCGAGTACAAAGCGGGCCACCTGCGCTCCACCAATGCGGTGCAGATTGTCCTGCTCAACAGTGAGCGTGTGTTAAAGGGCGTTGTGGACGATACTTCCCTGAATACCAAGGGGGATGTGCCCTACGGAGGCCTGGAGAGCTATGTGGTAAGCTTCTACAGAGAGCCGGCCTCTTATACAAAATCCTTCCACTCCGGTTCGTTGCAGACCGGTGAAAGAAACGGCTCCAACGCTGCAGTAAACATTTTAGATTTTACAGGGAAGTATTCCTTTGCCGACAGGGTGCGTCTCACAGACACGCTGCCACAGGTATACAAGGACAGCCGGGGCGCTTACAGGGGCTTTCTCACCCAGAAGGTGATTCTGAAGCCGGAGCTTATGGAGAACGTGTTCCGGGCAGACTTCCATATACAGCAGAGAGGCACGGACGGAGTCCTCAAGGAGGACGTGGAGAAGAGGACCGTCAGCTTTACAAAAGAGCAGCTTGCGGGGGCGGTGGACGCCGATACCGGGGAGGCTCTGGTTGTTGTGCAGTATCCCGGGGAAACGGATACCGGACTGGTCATTTCTCTGGCGGAAAATGAATACATAACAAGCTGCGATATTCAGTTGAACAATCTCCGGGGCGACATGGACCACTCCAAGGAACTGGAGGGAGTGTTGCCGGACTTCCATGAGACCAGGGAGCATATCGATATGGAGGTAGAAGGAAATGTCTATGCCATAGAGACAGACTCCGCCTCCATGAAGACCAACACGGTGAAGCCGGAAATGACCACCTCCGATACGGAGAGGCTGATTCTGGCGGGCACTGCGGATACGGCCATCCTCTATAATGCAAGGATGCTCATCGCCGGCTCCACAGAGCTTACGGTGCAGAATATAGAAGAAAGATCCCCTGTGAAGTGGTACAGCTATCCGGCAGCGGACGGCCCCTATGCAGGCTATGCCGCTCCGGTATGGCTGGACGATATGACGACGGTCAATACCCACACCTATGAGGCGCGGCTTAAGAACAGCGGCTCCAGTGACCAGTATCTGGGCCTGGACGCATTCGAAGCTGTTATGACCATATCCCCCTGGCTTAACGTGGACAGCATCCTCCTGCCCAAAGAGGTGGCAGAAGGAGGCTTTAGGCCGGTGAAGCTGACTCTGAAGGTAAAGGATGACTCAGAAGCCAACACCGCTGAGATAGACTTTAGGGACCTGGAGGCCCTGAAGAACCAGGGGCTTTTGTCTGAAGGGGAAGACCCGGAGGGAAATCCGATCTATCGCTTTGACGTGGAAGAGTGGTTTCGGAAGAACCCGAGTTATCTGACAAAGTATGTGTGGACAGCCTACGGGGACGTCCAGGGGGCAAAGAGCATGAACCCCGATGACCCGAATCTTGCAGACCCCTATTATTCGGTGGTAAAGGCACATGTGAACAGCTTCGTCTTCCGCTTTGAAGCGGAGAGCATAAACCATCGGCTGCAGCGGGGCACTTATCTCACTCCCGATGGAACCCAGGCGGGCTATACCTTCCGCTACACGGGAAATCTGGCGGACCGCACCATGGAGGAGTTTTCTAAGGATGTGTGGACGGCTGATTCCTATCCCTCCCTGAATATGGCCCCTTATCAAAACAATGCCATAATGACTGGCAACAACAGCACCAGCGGGGGCTACAATGTCAGGACCACAATCACGAATACCATCTCCGGATCCGTGGAGACAGAAGAGCTCAGCGTACAGAGCCAGAAGGTAAATGCCACAGGCAAAAGTGTGAATACTGCCGGTGTGCTCCGCCAGACAGGGGCTGGAATCAGCAGCGCAATCAGACGGTATGACCTGGATGAGTACTACCGTGACAGACTGGGAAGCGTATCCCAGTATAACGATATCGTGGACGATAAAAGGCTTGAGCTTACAGGCAAGAACGCTGGGGGCCTGTCCGGCGATTATGTTGACTATGACCTGATTTTAACCACATTTGCGGACAGCCAGAGGGTCAACGGCCTGTTCACCTATAATGAGGGAATGCGCAACGGCTTTGACTTCTTCGTTACCTTAAACGGGGCGTGGGCGTCAACGGGAATCCAGCAGTCCGTCTTTGAGGACGCCCCCAATCTCCGTCTTTTGGAGTGGAAGCCGGATCCCAATGTCCCAAGAGAGTGGCAGACGGCGTACTTAATTGATGAAAACGGCAATGAGACAAGGTGGGAGCCGGATACGCGGATGGATCCGGACAGCAGCTGGCGTATAATACGCATTCATGTGGAGGACCCGGACAAGGGCCTGGGGGAGGTCATTTTTGACAAGACCGGAGCCGCTGAGTGGATGCGCATTACTGTGACAGCCCAGCTTATGGACCAGGAGCAGGATACAGCCATACAGAGTAAGACCAGCCATCCAATCTATGGATATCTGATGCCGTCCATGCTTCACCATGTGCCTACGGTATACACCAACTTCTACATTTCAAGTTATCCGGCTGGTTATAACAGCTACAGCACGCTGCATAAAAGCAGCTATGTACAGTGGAAGGATGAGTACCGGAGCCAGATAGGAAAAGGGAAGGTTACGGATGCAGCAACCCTTCAAAGCTTTGTGCCATATAATCCGGTGGGCACCGGTTTGTCCATTGCCTTTAAGAAGGATTCAAATGCCGATAATAACTACAATATCGCCACCAACTACAACATGAGCGGGACCCCCGGCGTGCTGACTGTGAATGAGACCACGCCCTCCATGTGGCACAGCATGGACAGCTTGGTTTATGAGGCGGACTTTAAGGCCAAGAATGGAAACCGGGTGTTTTCCCTGACATCGATGCCGGTGATAGATATTCAGGAGAAAAGGGCGTACTGGGAAGGACAGATGCCGGACTATGATTTTGACCAGGTGCAGGTGCAGATTGAGTACCTCCTTGACGCTGCCTACAGTTTGGGCGGCCAGTTGGGAACGGACCCGGGCTGGCAGACATACACGCCGGGAACAGACATGAGC
>CAPNGW010000082.1 GCA_948665105.1 uncultured Lachnospiraceae bacterium | reverse complement strand
AGCCCGGCAGCGTGCGAAACTTCGTGGACCTTCGAGCAGAGCGTGCGAAGGTGCTTTATGAGAGTGATAAGAACAATCCCATCCGCAAGTCCCACGAGAATCCGGCCATTAAGGAAATCTATGCCGAGTATCTGGGTAAGCCGGGAAGCCATAGGGCCCATGAGCTTTTGCACACCACCTATGTGAAGCGTAGGATTCATGAGGTTTAAGGTATAAGAGAATATCCAATAGAACAGTCCTGGTATCACAGTATACTGGTATTAGGACTGTTCTATTTTTATACCGGGTAAGGACAAGTGGAAAAGTGGGAGGTGTATCCTTTGCAACAGAAAAAGGCGGCAGTTTTTTATGAAATGAAAGAAAACGGAGAAGAATTCTTCTCTGCCCGGGCCATGGATTCGATAAACCGTGGAGTAGTATTTTGTGACGAGCAGGCGAAAATTCTGTATTGCAACAAACAGTATCAAACGTTTGTGGGGATTTCCGGTGAGAAATTGATTGGAAAGAATATACGCTCTGTACGTCCGGGAGCCTTGGTGCCGGAGGTGCTTCGCACGGGAAAGACCATTGAGGGCAAGCTGCGTATTGAGAATGGGCAGGAGTATTTTACGGACATTTATCCCATTATAGAAGAAGACAAGACAGTTGGCACTGTTTCAATGGTCACTGCTCTGGCAGATGCACGTTATATTAAGGAACGAATGCTGGAACTGGAAAAACGGGAAATGGTGCTGAAAAAGCGGCTGCAAAACAGCAATGGAGCCAATTATACATTTTCACAGTTGATTTATACAAGCAGTTTGATGGAGGAACAAATCAAGCAGGCCAAAAATGTGGCCAGACACGAGGTCCCCATTCTGCTCACCGGAGAAAGTGGCTGTGGCAAGGAGGTATTTGCCCAGTCCATTCACAATGCAAGCCACCGTGAAACCGGCCCCTTTGTGGCAGTAAACTGCGCTGCCATCCAGAAAAATATGCTGGAGAGCGAGCTGTTTGGCTATGAATCCGGGGCATTTACCGGCGCCAGAAAGGAAGGCAAAATCGGCCTCTTTGAATTGGCACAGGATGGAACCATTTTCCTGGACGAGATTTCAGAGATGGATTTGGAATTGCAGACAAAATTGCTTCGGGTTATTCAGGAAGGCAAAATCCGGCGTATCGGTGGCCTAAAGGAAATTCCGGTGAACGCCAGGATTATCTCTGCCTGTAATGTGGATTTGCAAGCCTGTGTAGAGGAAAAGAAATTTCGTCTGGACCTTTACTACCGTCTGGCAGTGTTTCCTTTGGCGATTCCGCCCCTTCGCATGAGGCAGGAGGATATTCTCCCCATTGCCTTAAGCCATTTGCGGGGAATTTCTGCGGAAAATAAAACGAATTATATCCTGGATGCTCAGGTGGAGAAAGCTCTGATTTCCTATGAATGGCCAGGGAATATCCGGGAACTGAAAAATGTTCTGGAGTATATGGTGATTCTGTCGGAGGACGGCCTCCTTACCATGGATTGTCTGCCCCCGAAAATCAGTGGAAGAGGGAGACGGTGTGCTGTCAAGCTGGGAAAGATAGAGCAGGAGGAAAAAGCAGTGGCCCGGGAAATACGTTCCTTAAGCGAAACCCTGAAGGAGTGCGAGTGGCAAGCTATAGATAATGCCTTACAGCGGTTTGGATACAACACGGCGGGGAAGAAAGAGGCGGCTAAAGCATTGGGAATTTCACTGGCTTCACTGTACAGCAAACTCAATGGATCACCCTGTCGCAGACTTTGACAGAAGACAGGCATAAAAATCCAGAATTCCAGAATCTTGGAACGAAATTAATTCCAATATTCTGGAATTTTTTGCGTATGTGAGCAAAATACTTTGATTTTAAGGAATTTTTCCGGGATAGAAAATTGGCATGGTTTTTGCTGTATATAAGGACAGATAATAAAATTCGGTGGCCACTGAACATTATCAAAAAAGCATGCAAATGCAGCCATCATAAAAGGAGAGCTACCATGAAGAAAATTAGAATTGGCAGCGGGGCCGGATACGCTGGAGACCGATTGGAGCCTGCGGTGGAGCTGATGGAAAAAGGAAATCTCGATTATATTATTTTTGAATGTCTGGCAGAGCGGACCATTGCTATTTGCCAGAAGGACAAGATGAAGGACGAGACGAAGGGTTATAATCAGCTTTTGGAATACCGTATGAGAAAGATTTTAAGGCTGGCCAAGGAAAAACATATCAAGGTTATCACCAACATGGGTGCAGCGAATCCTGCCTCCGCAGCAGATATGACGGCAAAAATTGCAAAGGAACAGGGGATACAAGGGCTGAAAATCGCCTATGTCACCGGGGACGATATTACGTCCCACCTGGCAGACTACTATGATAACCCTGTACTGGAACTGGGATGCAAGCTTTCAGATATCAAGGATTCCATTTTATCTGCCAATGCATATCTGGGAGCCGAAGGAATCATTGAAGCCTTGAGGAATCATGCAGACATTATTATCACCGGGCGTGTTTCTGATCCTGCGTTGACCATAGGACCCTTGGTGTATGAATTTGGATGGAATGTGACAGATAATCCGGATGAGATGGGACAGGCAACCCTGGCCGGACATCTTCTGGAATGTGGCGGACAGGTAACAGGAGGCTATTATGCAGATCCGGGCTACAAGGAGGTTCCCGACTTGGAGTACCTGGGGTTCCCGGTGGTGGAAATCGATGAGACAGGGTGGTTTACTGTATCCAAGGCGGAAGAATCCGGCGGAATCGTCTGTGAGGACACCTGCAAGGAACAGATGGTGTATGAAATCCACAATCCCAGGGAATATTTGACACCGGATACAGTGGCGGATTTTTCACAGGTGACCTTCACCCAGGATGGAAAGGACCGGGTGGCTGTAGCACATGCCACTTCCCACGGAAAGCCAGATACCTTGAAGGTCAGCGTAGGGTACCAGGACTGCTTTATCGGGGAAGGGGAAATCAGCTATGGCGGAGCCAACTGTCTGGAACGGGTTCGGCTGGCAGAAAAAATCCTAGATAAGCGAATGAAAATTGTAGGCATTGATATGGAGGAGTACCGGGTGGATTACATCGGCTACAATTCCCTGTACCGGAATCAAATTACGGATGGATACGCAGGAGAGTGCAGCTTCCCGGAAATCCGGCTCCGCGTCAGCGGACGCACCAAAGACTACTTTAATGCGAACCTTATTGCCAATGAGGTGGAAGCTTTGTATACAAATGGTCCGGCTGGCGGCGCAGGCGTGACCAAGAAGGTATCAGAGATTATATCCATCTGTTCCATCTTCATCCCCAGAGATATCGTGGATATTAAGGTTGACTATATGGAGGTATAAACGGTGAAGCTAAAGGATATCGCACATTCAAGAACCGGCGACAAGGGAAACATTTCCAATATTTCTGTGATTGCCTACAAGGATACGGATTATATCATGTTGAAGGAAAAGCTGACATCCCAGGTGGTAAAGGAGTATTTCCATGAGATATGTAAAGGAGAAGTTGTACGATATGATATTGACAGCATCTGCGCCTTGAACTTTGTGCTGGATAAGGCTTTAGGCGGGGGTGTGACCCGATCCCTGGCCCTGGACAAGCACGGAAAATCCTTATGTATGGCATTATTAGAAATGGAAATCTAAACAAAGCAGGAGGAAAAAGATATGAAAAAACGTAGTATTTTAGCAATGCTTTTAATGGTGGTAATGGTTTTTACGGCGTGTGGCACAGAAAAACCGTCAAAAGATGAACCTGGAACAAACTCCCAGGGGGATTCCACATCTGAAGGGGATTCTACACCCGAAGAGGATTCTACAGGCGAAAATGATAATAAAAACAGTGAAAGCAGCGATGGGCCAGTGTATGGTGGAACCCTTGAAGTTGCCAGCTACTTGTCTCCTTCTGTAATAGGGTATACGCCCGAATGTGGTTCAAACACCAACATGCAGTATCTGAGACTGAATTTCAACTCTCTTTGCAACTATGATGAAAAGGGCGAGCTGTGCCCTGACCTGGCAACGGAATGGTCCGCGGATTATGATACAAAGACCCTTACCTTCAAGCTGCGGGAGGGCGTTAAGTTTAGTGATGGCGCTGATTTTAATGCAGAAGCCGTAAAATGGAACATTGAACAATACCAGGAGGCCATGCGCACGGAGGTTGCAGAGGTTGCATCCATTGAGACGCCGGATGATTACACGGTTATCATTCATCTGAGTGATTGGAATTCCTCTGCGCTTAACTCCATTGCATATATGGTATACTATATGTCGCCAGAAGCTGTGGAGGAAAACGGTATTGAGTGGGCACGGGAGAATCCTGTGGGAACCGGTCCGTTTTTGCTTAAGGAATGGAATAAGGGCGTCCGTCTTTCCTATGTTAAGAATGAGACATACTTTGAGGAGGGTAAGCCTTATCTAGATGGCATTAACATGAATATTATTGATGACTCCACCACTCTTTTAAATACCTTCAAGAATCATGAGGTGGATATTTTAGCACATTGTGACTATACCCGTGTGAATATGGAGCTGGATTCTCTTGGCTATACAAAGCTGGGCAATCTGACAGGTATTGGCTGTGAGGGGACAGGCTTGATTTGCAGCAGTGCCGGTGATACGCCCTGGGCAGATACCTTGGTCCGTCAGGCTATGTGCTATGCCATTGATGTGGATGCGCTGGTGGAAGCCATTGGCTTTGGGTATCAGATTAAAATTAACCAGTGGGCAGTGGAAGGCGCCAGCACCTGTTCACCTGATGTGAAAGGTTACGAATACAATCCTGAAAAGGCCGTTGAATTGTTGAAGCAGGCCGGTTATGAAAATGGGTTTGAAACTACTTTGTTCTCTGAGCGGAGTGATGGTTACGCTGTGGCAATAGCCGAGTATCTGAATGAGGTGGGAATTAAGACGAATGTGGAGCAGATTGATGACAACAAGCTCTCGGAGATGATGGTGAATGGCTGGGATGGACTGATGTTCCATTACTTTACCATTACGCCCGATTTGAGTATGTATATGAGCCGTCACCTTGCAACAGACGGTGCATACTATGCTCCTGGCATCCAGCATCCCCAGGACTGCCTGGACCTGCTGGATCAGATTAAAACCGCCAAGGACGCAGAAACCAAGCAGGAGCTGTCCTGGAAATTGCAGGAATTAGTTTATGACGAGTATGCCCTCTTCGGATTGCCTCTGTATACAGAACCGCTGGCAACTTTTATCTATGACAATGTCCATGACTGCCAATGGGGATATTACCATGCTTCTGCATGGGAACCTGCAGATACCTGGATGGATTAACATGAGGGGAGAGCGGTGGGAGTTTCCCTCCCACTGCTTTTCCAAAATGTGTCTCATGTAACAGGAAAATAGGAGGTGCCCTTCATGGTACGCTATATTATAAAAAGGGTCTTTCAGAGTGCCATTGTGCTGATTATTGTAACGTTTTTGATTTTTTTGGTGATGCACTCTATTCCGGGAAATCCGGTGAGGCTGTTTCTTGGCGAAGGCGCTACAAATGAGCAGATTGAGTACTATACAGAATTATTTGGATTTGGAGAATCAATTCCTGTTCAATATGTGAAATGGATGAGAGGAATTTTATCCGGCGAATGGGGGAGATCCATATGCTATGCGACAGATATCACTTCGCTGCTGCCGGCACGAATTGTGGCAACCCTGTCCATCACAATACCATCGCTGGTGATTTCTGTACTTTTGGGGGTTTTGCTGGGCATCATTTCGGCCATCAAGCGCAATGGATTTGTGGATTCCCTGATTTCCGGCTGTTCAAACATCGGTATGGCGACGCCTGCATTTTGGCTTGCAATATGTCTGGTTTACATTTTTGCCCTTAAGCTGGGGCTGCTTCCGGTGCAGGGGTACACGCCCCTGGCACAGGATTTTTCTCTGGGAGTGAAGCAGCTGATTATGCCGGTGACGGTACTCTCCCTGGGATCTACGGCTTATTATGCGCGTCAGACCAGATCAGCCATGCTGGAAGTCATTAACCAGGACTACATTCGCACTGCACGCTCCAAGGGCCTTAAGGAACACACCGTTATGCTGGTTCATGCGCTGCACAATGCCTTGATTCCGCTGGTTACGGTGCTGGGCATGTCCATCGGAAATCTGTTGGGAGGTACGGTTTTGGTGGAACAGGTTTTCAGTATCCCAGGTATCGGTTCACTGTTATTGACGGCAATTTTGAATGTGGATTATATCCTTGTACAGGACATTATTTTAATCATGTCTCTTTTTGCATTAACAAGCAATCTGGTGGTGGATATTCTGTACGGGTATATAGACCCACGGATTCGCGTGAGATAGGAGGGAAAGACAATGCATTCAGGGAAACAGGAGACGGCTGCTGGAAATATACAAAAAAACAAAGTCTCTTACGAAAGGCTGAATGAGTTTTTCAGTACCTTTTTCAGCCGCAAATTAGTGATTGCTGGCTTCTTCATTATTGCTGTCATCACTTTCGTTGCAATCTTCGCACCTCTTATTACCCCATATAATCCCCTGGAATCATCCTTGAAAGAGGTGCTTTCAAAGCCAGGCGCCAGACATTGGCTTGGCACGGATGATCTGGGCCGTGATGTGCTGACACGTATCTTTTTTGGGACGCGTATTTCCCTTCTGGTTGGACTGGCATCCACATTGGTTGCGGGCGTTATCGGGATGACAATCGGACTGGTTGCGGGTTATATGGAGGGAATCGTTGACAGCATTATCATGCGTATTATGGATGCGATGCTGGCAGTCCCCATTGTGATTCTGGCTTTGTTTCTGGGGAGCGCCCTTGGAAAGGGACTTGGAAATATCATCTTGTGCATCGGCATTTCCATGGTCCCCCGCTACGCCCGTGTGACGCGGGCAAGCGTGCTGTCTGTCAAACGGCTTGACTATATAACGGCGGAAAAAATATACGGTGCCAGTAAATGTAAGATTGCAATAAAGCATATCCTGAAAAACTGCTTTTCATCCAATCTTGTTATGATGACCATCAACCTCGGTGATGCGATTTTGACGGAGGCAAGTCTCAGCTATCTTGGAATGGGCATCAATCCGCCCACACCGTCATGGGGCGGTATGGTGAGCAACGGTTATGACTGGCTGAGTATGAATCCTTGTGTGGCAATTGCTCCAGGTGTATTTATTGTGTTGACTGTCTGGGCTTTCAATGTCTGTGGGGACGCACTGCGGGATGCTTTGGATCCCAAGCTGAAGGGGACCTTTTAGGCAGGAGAGATATTGTAAATTCACTATGAAAAGTAATAAATCCGGAGGGAATATCATGAGTCCATTATTAGATGTAAAGAATCTGACAGTCGGGTTTCGGCAAAGGACAGGAACACTTATTGCTGCCAATCATATTTCATATCATTTAAATGAAGGTGAGGTTGTTGCCTTTGTTGGAGAGAGCGGAAGTGGCAAATCAGTGACACAGTATTCGGCTCTCCAATTAATCCCCTGTCCACCCGGCCATATTGATGGAGGGGAGATTTGGTTTGAAGGAAAGAACATATTGAATTATACTCAGAACAGTGAGGAAATGCGCCGGATTCGAGGAGGAAAGATTGGTGTCATCTTCCAGGAGCCAATGACATCGCTAAATCCCGTTATGACAGTGGGGAAGCAAATGGTGGAATCCATTCGCCTGCATCTGGGCCTTAACAAGCGGGAGGCGCTATCACGCGCGGCGGAGCTTTTGGAAAAGGTGGGACTGCCGGATGTGGAGGAACGGCTGAAAGCATATCCCCATCAGCTGTCCGGTGGAATGCGCCAACGGGTTATGATTGCCATGGCTCTTTCCTGCAATCCCAAAATTCTCATTGCTGATGAAGCCACAACTGCGCTGGATGTCACCACCCAGGCACAGATTCTGGAGATGATGCGGGACATTGTAAAAGAAATGAACACTACGCTGGTGCTGGTGACACATAACCTGAGCCTGGTTGCCCGCTATGCCGACAGGGTATATGTGATGTACGCCGGAGAGATTGTGGAGACCGGAACAACGGATGAACTGTTTCACATGCCCCGGCATCCATATACCATTGGATTGCTTCGGGCAATTCCCAGCCTTACGGATTCCCGTGAGCGAAAGCTGCGTCCCATCCATGGCACTGTGGGAAATCTTGCATGCCGCAGCGGACACTGTATGTTTTTGCCCCGCTGTCCATATGCGGACGAGACATGCCGTACCTGTCCGGCACCAAGCCTTACAGCAGTAGAAGAATCCGCTACCCATAAAAGCGCCTGCCATCTGGCCATAGGTCTTGAAACCCCTGTTTTGCAGGAGGAGACAGAGCTTCGCAGGGAGAAGACAGTCTGTTTGGATAAACAAGAGCCGTTACTGCAGATACAGGATTTGGGAGTGCAGTATCCTGTATTCAGTACATTGCTGCACAAGGTAATTGGAACAGTGAGCGCTGTAGACCATGTAAACTTTGAATTGTACAGGGGAGAGACCTTCGGCCTTGTGGGGGAAAGCGGATGTGGAAAAACAACGGTGGCCCGGGCGGTGATGCGCTTGGAGGAGAGCAGCAAGGGCAGAATTATTTTTGATGGAGCGGACATTACCCACATGAAGGAAAAAGAGCTGCGTCCTCACCGGCGAAATATGGCCATGATATTTCAGGACCCCTATGGTTCACTGAATCCGCGCCAACGTGTGGGGGATGCCGTAAAGGAGCCGCTGATTAATTTTAAGCTGGGGTATTCGGCCAAAGAATTGGAGTATCGTGTGGATGAGCTTTTTGAGCTGGTGGGCCTTGACAGCTTTTACAAAAACCGCCTTCCCCATGAATTTTCCGGAGGCCAGCGGCAGAGGATTGTGATAGCCCGGGCGCTGGCCACCAACCCTTCCCTGGTAATCTGCGACGAAGCGATTTCTGCCCTGGATGTTTCCATTCAGGCGCAGGTGATTAATTTGCTGGAATCCCTTCAGGAACGGTTGGGAATGGCATATCTCTTTATTGCCCACGATCTTTCGGTTGTGCGGCATATCAGTAACCGCATAGCTGTGATGTACCTGGGGCAGCTGGTGGAAACCGGCGGATGGAAGGAGCTGTATGACAATCCCCTTCATCCTTATACACGTGCATTGCTTGATGCTGTTCCGGTGCCGGATCCGGTATTGGAGCGAAGCCGTAACCCCCGGGGCATTGAAGGCGAGGTGCCA
>CAPNGW010000081.1 GCA_948665105.1 uncultured Lachnospiraceae bacterium | reverse complement strand
AGGCGTGGGAGCGGCAATTTCCAGCTGGTCGAAGCCCAGCACAGTCCCGGCTTCCACAAGGCTGGATGTCTCCTTTGCCACATAAGAAAGGTTCAAATGCCAAAAGGAGCCTGAGTCTGTATCCACCTCGGAAGAATAATCAATGGTAATCTGTTCCTTCTGGTGGGGGGCAATGGAAACCTCCATATCAGGATAACGTCTGACCACCTGGCCCTGACAAAGCAGTTCGGCCTGCAGGATGAGATAATCTGCGGTATTGGTAAAGTCCAGCTTATTTTCCAGCTCTACAATTCCTCTGGCAGCATCCGTCCATGCAGCGCGCACCGGGCGGATTGCATTCTGGTATTCCAGAAGGGCGGGATGAGGAATCCGATCCGGGGATACCATGCCGTCCACACAGAAATTCCCGGAATGGGGATATTCCTTGAAATCCCCGCCGTAGAAATATTTTCGTCGGCCGTCAATGGTTCTGCCCACATCAATGGCGTGGTCGCACCACTCCCAGACAAGGCCCCCTAAGAACTGTTTGGAGCTGTAAATACACTGGAAATAATCCTCAATGTCTCCGGGGCCGTTTCCCATGGCGTGGATAAATTCGCAGAGCAGGAAGGGCTTCTCGTTGGCCGGGTCGCTTAAATATTGATAGCAGTATTCCACAGAAGGATACATGAGACTGTAAATATCCAGCATGGAGGTATCGTTTTTGTGAGAACCGGTCTCATAAATGCTGCTCTCATAGTGAAGCAGGCGTGAGGGGTCATAGTTCTTAATCCAGCGTCCGGTGTCCTCAAAGGCCTGGCTGTATCCCGATTCATTTCCCATGGACCACATGAGAATGCAGGGGTTGTTCTTATCCCGGATTACATTGCGCTGATTACGGTCCAAGATGGCCTGGGCGAAAAAATCACGCTGGGCAATATCTCCGTATGTGGTCCCATAGCCGCCTCCATAGAAATCCACAGAGCCGTGGGATTCTAGGTCTGCTTCGGCGATGACGTAGAACCCATATTGATTGCAGAGCTGGGGGAACCAGGGCGCATTGGGATAGTGGCTGGTGCGGATGGCGTTGATATTGTGCTGCTTCATCAAGGTCAGATCCCGCATGGCCTGCTCCCTGCTTATGGTAAATCCTGTCACCGGGTCGCTGTCGTGACGGTTGACCCCCTTAATCTTGATGGGAACGTTGTTGAATAAAACCACGCCGTCCTTGATTTCTGTTTTTAAGATTCCCACCTGCTGGTAAATGGTTTCGTCCGGGCAAAGCAGCGCCAGCTGATAGAGGCAGGGATTCTCTGCATTCCAGAGGCAGGGACTTGAAAGGCGGAAGTGAATCTCGGAATTGGAGAAGGAGCCTTCTGCCGCCACCGGCGCATCGGTCTGAAGGGAAACGCCTTCTGCCGCCACCTTACCATGGGAATCTGTAAGCTGAAACTGTACCGGAAAGGCTTCACCCTTGAAGGATAAGTCCACCGTTATCTCTGCAATCTTAAAATCATCAGAAAGGCTGGTGTGTACAAAATAATCCCGCAGATGATTCTGGGGGCGCAGGAGAAGATAGACGTCCCGGAAAATGCCGCTCATGCGGAACTTGTCCTGATCCTCCAGATAGCTTCCGTCACACCATTTTAAAACCACCACGGTAAGCTCATTTTCTCCCAGGGCCACATAGTCTGTAATGTCGAATTCACTGGTGCTGTGGGAGACCTGGCTGTAGCCTGCCAACTGTCTGTTGACGTACAGGTACAGACAGGAGTCCACCCCTTCAAAATTCAGATACTGCCGATAGCCCAGCTGGTCCTTTGACAAGGTAAAGCTGCGATGATAAACGCCGCAGGGATTTTCAGAGGGCACATAGGGGGGATCATAGGGGAAGGGATACTCGGTATTGGTGTACTGATGCTTGTCGTAGCCATACATCTGCCAGCAGCCGGGTACCGGAATGGTATCACAGCCCTGGAAGGAGTAGTCCTCCCGGGTAAAATCCTCCACCACAAAGGGGTTGGGATAATACTTAAAATCCCAGCTGCCGTTCAGAAGAATCCGGCGTTCTGTGGAGGCGCCGTCTTGGACAGTGGAGCTTCCCGGTGCAAGGGGAAGATAGTAGCTGCGATTTTCCTCGACACCAATGTGAAGGACGTTGGGGTCTTCGTAATACGTTTCCAGGGATAAATAATTAGCTTTCATAGAGACCTCTTTTCTGCTATGTATTTTGCAACATAAAAGCCTGTAATGGTACAGATAGTCTACCACATAATTACAGGCTGGGCGATTCATGAAGTTTCTATATATGCACAAAATTTTCAAAAAATTGACAGATGGGGAGAGATTAGATACACTTAAGAGAGGAAAAGGAGGGGCGGGAATGTATACCAATACCGGATATTACGATAGTCAAAGAGTGGAGGAAATGTGTTCGGATACAGATTTCTTTGTCCACTGCAGTGGACATTATCGGCTGATTAGCCGTAAAAACTTTCTCACGGAACGTCAAGGAGGGACAAAAAGCTGGCAGCTTTTGTACATGGCGGACGGAAGCGCCAGCTTTTGGCTACAGGAAAGTATGCAGAGAGTTTCCAAAGGACAGTGCGTATTATACCGGCCCTTCGAGCCGCAGCGCTATGAATACCGACACACAGACCGTGCAGATGTTTACTGGGTGCATTTTTCTCTCAAGGAAAGCAATCCGTTTTTACGTCGGATTGGAATGGAGCATGGAAGCATCTTTCATGTGGAAACCCTTGGGGCTTACGTCAGGCTCTTTGAACAGATGATTCAGGAATTGCAGATGAAAAAAGAGTATTTTGCCGAATCCAATCAGTTAAGGCTTCAGGAGCTTTTGTTGTTGATGGCCCGAAACAATCACCTTGACACCAAATCAAATTTTTATTCCTATTATCCCCAGGTGGAAACAGCCATCCAGAAATTTCACCAGAATCCGGAGGCGAATTTTACCATAAAAGCATATGCAAAAGAGAACAATTTGAATTATTATCGGTTTATCGACAGCTTTACCAAGGTAACGGGGCTATCGCCCCGCCAGTATATAATCAATATCCGTATGAACAAGGCCAGGGATTTCCTTGGCAACGAGGCTTTCTCGGTGGCGGAGGTGGCAAAGCTGGTAGGGTATGAAAATCCGCTGTATTTTTCCCGGCTGTTTCACAAGTCGATGGGGGTGCCGCCCTCGGAGTATCGGCGGCAGCTTTTTCATTCTAATTAGCCCAGGCAGATTTCATCGATTACTTCCGTCAATGCATCTTGAAACTGAGCCAGGTGTATTCCGTCAATAAACCGGTGATTTACCTCCATGGAAATGCAGAGGAGCTTCCTTTCGTTTTCTTCCGTAAATTTCCCCCAGCCGATGCGGGGAATGGAGTCGTCCGGGTCTGAAATCCCTTCATTTCTCAAGGCCGTAATGTCAAGCCAGGGGGCACAGGTAAGATAGATGGCCGCCTCCGTTTCTTTTTCAAAATCAATGAAGGATTTCTGAGCCTCACTGGCACGCCGGGCCTCCACAGCGAACTCGCCCACGGTTCCCTCACAGGGGATTGTAACAATCTGAAACAGATCGCCTCCCTTTTTCATGTCCGTAAAGCTGGGAATACGTTCTGAAAGCAATACCACCTGCCCGTCTTGTATGGCGTAACGAAAATTCTCCACCCGGTTGACGGCTTTGGTAACGGCATAGACCATGGCATAATAAAAGGAAAGGCCTTCTTTCTTCGCATGGTCATACAAGTCCGTCACATCATAGCGAAAGGTTACCATATAAAAGGGATTCTTGGACTTGGAAAATAAGTCAAACAATTCCTTTCGGTTCCAGGTATTTAAATTGATAATATTCATGAGATATCCTCCGTATTCTGCTATTTTCCTTGCTTCTTAAGTATACAATGAAATCAGAAAGATTGCAATTATAAAAGGAAGCCCCAAAGGCCGAAAGAGACCGCTGGGGCTTCCTTTTTAAAAGCATCCTTTAAAACCTATAGACCGGCTTCCAGAACTTCTTTGGTAATACCTTCTGTAACCACTTTATGAAGCTTTCCGTCCTTGATAAATGCAACAGCCGGAGCCGTAGTGATTCCCAGCCGTGTGGCAATACCGTTGGATTTGTAGATATCCACCTTGGTCACCTTGACGGCACCTGCATGCTCCTGCTCAAAGGCTTCAATGACAGGCAGCAAATCGCGGCTGGCGGTCTCCACAGCATTCCAGATGTATACAAGACCTGGCCTGGAAGCGTCCATAATCTGATTTTCGAACACTTCGCTCTCAGCGATATATTTTTCGGCGGCATAACCGGCAATTGCGCCGTCGCCCACAGCGGTAGCTACCTGCTTTAAGAATTTGTCGCGAACATCTCCGGCCGCAAATACGCCGGCCACGTTGGTCTCCATCTTCTCGTTGGTCTGTACATAACCGGCACGGTTCATATCGATAATACCCTTGAAAATTTCAGTGTTGGGCACATAGCCGATAAACAGGAAACAAGTATCCACCGGTACATCAATAATCTCATCGGTCTTTAAGTTCCGAAGAGCAACGCTTCTTAAATGCTCCTCATCTCCACGGAATTCTGCCGGAAGGGTATTCCAGATGAATTCCATCTTGGGATTCTTAAGGGCTTCCTCTCTTGCAATTTCGTTACAGTCCATTTTGCCCTCTTCGTGCATAACGCTGACGATAACCCTGCTTGCAAATTTTGTCAGGAACATACCTTCCTCGATGGCCGCATCGCCAGAGCCAATCACCATTACGGTTTTGTCGGTGTTGGCAGCCGCATCGCAGGTGGCGCAGAAGGAAATTCCCTTGTCGTAGAGGAACTTGTCCTCGCCGGGAGCTCCGGTGAGACGGGGCTTGCCGCCGCTGGCGATAATTACGCTCTTACACTCATAGTTGGTGCGGAAGGTCTCCACCACCTTGGTGTCGCCCTCTAAGGATACGCCCCGCACGTCGGTTAATTTGAATTTCACCCCGAATTTCTTGGCCTGCTTGTGGAATAATTCCATCAGGCCCAAACCGGTGGCTCCTTCAGGGAAGCCCGGGTAGTTTTCAATCTCGTTGGTATAGGTGGCAAGGCCGCCTACCAGAGCCTTTTCAATGAGCAGAGTCTTAAGGCGTGCGCGTCCGCAGTAAATGGCCGCTGTAAGACCGGCGGCGCCTCCGCCGATAACCACCACATCATATTGTTCGATTTTCTTCTCCATAATGACTTTCTTCCTTTCGTTCACTTAAGGATATCTCATTCACATTTAACAAAAATCCATAATGCAACACAGACACAGAACAAGGGGATAAAGCCGTATTCTGTGTCTGTAAAAGGTCCATATTACATGGTTTACATAAAGAACTTCGCCAGCAATTTGCTTCCGATAAATGCTCCCACAAAGAGGAATACTGCAAATACCCAGCCGGATAAGGACAAAGAGGCGATGGCGGAGTACAAAGCTCCGATGTTACATCCGCCTGCCAGTCTGGCGCCGTATCCCATTAAAAGACCACCCAGCACGGCAGCTACCACCTGCTTTAAGGATTTGATCTTCTTAATTTTAAACTGGGAAGCCAGAAGAGCAGCAGCCAGTGCACCGAAAATGATGCCGAAGTTCAGCCAGGAACCGGTATGGTTTAAAATACCTGCATTTAGGGTATTTTGTGCGCCCTCCGAAGAGAAATAGTACCATTTATCCACATTTCCGCCTACCAGCTCATAGAGCCATGCACCCCAGTTTGCAAAGGTGCCTGATACGCCCCAGGGAGAACCGGTGGAGGCAAAGATAGCAATCTGGAAAATAGATAAAAGGACAGCGCCGGTCAGGTATGTAAATGGATTTTTAAAGATTTTTTTGTAATACGGATTTGCGCTTATTTTATTCCAAAAAGCCTTCAAAATACCACCTGATTCCTTTCTATTTTGTCTTCTCGATTACGATTTCCCATTCGCCGTCGTCTACTTCTTCGATTTCAACGTTGTGGCCCTGGTTTCTTGCCCACTCAGGAATGTTCTTCATGGCGCAGCTGTGATCGATCTGTGCAACCAAAACGTCGCCAACTTCCATTTTTTCCATTTCCTTCTGAACCTTCATCAAGGGTACCGGGCAAGCCTCGCCTAAACAATCGATGGTATATTCTTTACTCATAATGATAATCTCCTTTTCTTCTTTCTATTTTTCATTGGGGGAACCTTTTGCTTATTCGGTGATTCCCATTTTCTTTTTCTCATATAAGTCGGCTGCTACATACAAAAGGCCGATAATTGCAAGCTGCAATGCGATGGCTCCCGCCCATCCGAACACGTCCGGAAGGAAGATACGTGGAGCGGCAGCAATGAAATTTTCTGTCCACCAGCCCATGTGACCGGCGCCGATTAAGGAACCGATGACAAAGAACAAAAGACTTAACATCTGCATGGTGAAGCCTTCACCTACGCGCATCAGTGTTCCGGATGCACATCCGCCGGCGATTACCATACCGATACCGAACAGAATGCCGCCCACAACAGTGGCGAGACTGATTGGCATAATATAGCTTTGGCCAGGAATGGCCTGCCCGCTTGCAAATGCGCCGAATTTAATGGCAGTAAAGCCGATGGTGGTAATGGCAAATGCAATCAGCACTGCTCTGGTGACAGATGTGGAGCCTGTGATGCACGGGTCCCGTAACGAGGCGGTAAAACAAAAACGGGCCTTCTGCAAAATAAAGCCAAAGATACATCCGAATGTCCAGAAAAGGGCAAGCATACCATTTTTGGTACCCAGGAATAACCCCACGAGAACAATCAAAATCACAACCGCGAAGCCGGCGGGAAGCTGATTTTTCTTCTTCTTCCGGGTGCGGCTGGATGTAGAACTGCGTCGGATACTTCCGGTGCTTTCAGTTGCCTGATCCTGCATTTGAGACACCTCCTTTTCTTAATAAATTTGAGGATTAGAACGCTTAACTACTGTCCTCATTATAGCACATTGATAAATTTTTCACTATTTCAAATCTTTATACTGCATAAGATTTTGCTATAAGGAGTGCCAATGGCAGGTCAGATATTGTATTGTGCTTTTTTTAACAATCAGGTATAATAATACACTGTATAGTGTTACTTTTTGTGGTCTCAAAACAGGAGAAGAGCAGTATGCTGATTGAACAAATTTATATGTTTCATAGAATTGCCAGTGAGAAAAGCATATCCAGAGCAGCTTTGGCCAGCCATATTTCCCAGCCGGCTTTAAGCCAGCAGATGCACCGTCTGGAAGAAGAGCTTGGGGTGACATTGTTTGAGCGCTCTAATCGGGGGATTACGTTAACGGATGCCGGAGAGGTGATGGAAAAATACTCCAGGCAGTTTATTGAGACTTACCACAATCTGAAGGAGGAGCTTGAGAACCTGCAAAGCTACAGCGGTACATTTCGGGTGGCAGCCACCTACGTGGCCTGCAACTATGCACTGCCCTGCTGCCTATACAAGATGAACCGTAAATTTCCCAACTACTCCATTAATTTAAGCTCCGCCTCCTCCCGGGAGGTCATTCGCCGGGTACAGCAGGGACAGGCGGATTTGGGCTTTGTGGTGGGAGAGGCCCAGGAGGAGAATCTGGATTGCAATCTGGTATTCAGCGATAGGATTTGCCTGGTGGCCAGCAAGGATTACCACATTGCCGACAGCATTCTTCTGGAGGAGCTAAAGCGGGTGCCCCTTCTGATGCTGAACGAGCAGTTCAGCTCTTACCGGCTGCTTCACCAGTATCTTGCCCGGAAGGGATATCCGGTGGAACGGCTGAAGGTTCTCTTCCATCTGGATTCCACGGAATCCGTCAAGAGTACGGTGATGGCCGGGCATGGCCTTGCATTTTTGCCCTATATGACTGTGAAGAAAGAAGCCTACCAGCAGCTGGTGAAAATTGTCCACGTGGAGGATTTTGATCTGACCTATGATGTGTATTCCATCAGCCGCCTGCGGGAGGCCAGGGAGAATCCCAAGCTGTATGAGATTGCCCGGTATTTTAAATCCATTGTCAGCAAAAGCATCTGCTGACAGTGCTTTATAAGCGCTGTCTGGGAACAGAGCTCTCAGGCGCTGGTATTTTCAATGAAGAGCTCCCAGATACCGTTCATGGGCTCTGTGATGGTCAGCCGAAGGCCGTGCTGATGGCAGTAGTGGCAGACGGATTCCACGGTGCAGCTGTGGTCGGAAACCATTTTGACGCTTCCGCCTTTTTCACGGATGTGTGCGCACTCCTGAAGCTTTAGGATGGGAATAGGGCACATGTCGCCCAGACAGTTGATTTCTTCCATGGTTTAGTACCTCCCGCTGATTTTTATAGCACTATTTTACCATAGGCGGCAGGGTAGGGAAAGGGAAAAATCTGGCCAGGGAGGATACAGTGAGAGGGAGTAAGCTATGACATATGACTTGGGGATTGTGGTTCCGGTGTATCGCTCGAAAGAGTCGGTTCACATCCTGGTTAAGCAGCTAAAAAAAGCCTTTGAGCCAAAGGTGAGAATTCAAATCTGCCTGGTGGATGACAGTGACGACGGTGAGGTGTCAAGGTATCTTAGGAGTCATTGCCTGGGCCCCGGGGTGATAGTGGTTACCCTGGCAGGGAATTACGGGCAGCAGGCGGCGGTTCTGTGCGGGCTTGAGAGGCTTGGGGACTGTCAGTTTTACGGAACCATAGATGATGATTTGCAGCAGCCGGTGAAGGCTTTTCAAAGGCTTTATGAGAAAGCCCTGAAAGGCTATGATGTAGTATACGGAATCCCAAAGAGGCGGGGCAATCTGCTGAGGCTTCTTGGGGGCCGCATGCGGGACATGCTGTTTTCCTGTCTTCTGGGAGTGCCCCGGGGAATGCGGGTGTCAAGCTTTAGGGTGATGACTGCCGCCGTGGCCAGGAGGGCTGTGTCGGGCCGAAAGGGCAGCTTTTTTTATTTGTCGGCAGAGATTTATAAGAACGGCAGAAGGAGGCCGGTGAGAACGGCCAATCTTTCCTATATACAAAGAGAGCGAAAGGAAGGAAAAAGCGGTTACAGCCTTTCCACCCTGGCAGGCTTGTGGGGAAGGATCTTCTGGCATTATGCCTTAAGGAGGGATAATGCAGATGCCAAAACCCTCTATCGAATCAAGGAAATCATAAAATGAAAGAAATCATCAAAACATGAACAGAGAATTGCCATCAGCAATGATAAATCATATATCGAAGGAGACAGCCGGGGAGCGGCTTATGATGCTGGGAGGCTCCAACTGCCAGCTTCACGGGGTGGAGCTGGCCCGGGAGAAGGGGATATACACTCTACTGATTGATTATACTCCAAATCCC
>CAPNGW010000080.1 GCA_948665105.1 uncultured Lachnospiraceae bacterium | reverse complement strand
AACCGGCGGTACAGCTCTTCTTCCAAAGGCTTCATCAGCTGGTAAGCCAAAGCCTCCGTGGCGGCCTTGGCCGTCAGCCTCAGGTGGACTTCTCCGGTCTTGGCATAGGTGGCAATGGTTGGATTGGCCTGACTGTCAATCAAATCGAGAATTTTTGTTTCTGCCATGCTCTCCCCCACGCCGCAGAGCTTAATCATCTTAGAGCAGATAACCTCCGGCTGCAGGCTGTGAAGATAGGGATAAACCTGTTCCTCAAACATGGGAATCAGCTCATTTGGCGGCCCCGGCAGGAGAATCATGGTGTTTTTATCCCCCTTAATGATGATGCCGGGGGCCGTGCCGTTGGCATTGTAGAGAACGGTGCTTCCCTCTGGCACCATGGCCTGCTTCCAGTTATTTTCTGTGATGGGATAGTGATTCCTGGAAAGGTACCTTTCTAAATCTTCACGGGCCTTTTTATCCTCCACCAGAGTCCGCTCCATGGCTAAAGCGGCGGTCTCCTTTGTCAGGTCATCCTGGGTGGGCCCTAAGCCCCCGCAGAGAATGATAATGTCGGAGCGGCCCTTTGCCGTCTCCAGCAGAGAGGCCAACCTCCCGGGATTATCCCCCACCACGCTCTGGTAGTACATGGAGAGGCCCAGAAGGGCACATTTTTCCGATAGGTAGGCGGCGTTGGTGTTCACGATGTTGCCTAAAAGTAATTCTGTTCCCACGCAAATGAGTTCTACTGTCATTCACATCACTTCCTAACTTCTATTTTCTATAATCTTGATACTCCATCATGATAACAGCAATTCTCCCTCTTTAAAGCAAGCCGCCAGATATTCTCTGGACTGGTAATATAAATCCGAATTGAAGTCCAGAATTTTGTCAGCCAGCCAAGAATTATAAACCTCTTTTATTCCTGCTATTACCTGTTCTTCCTCATAGCAATCCTCAATCAGTCTGGCGAACACCTCGCCGATATCCCAATAGTCTGGGATATGATACTTACAATCCGCAAGATTATCATAATTCCCCTCTGGAATATGATTTCTGTTTTGAAAATCGTTCGCAACCTTTTCTATGGGTTCGCAATGAAAGACATCTGCATACTGAAAAATACGCTCAATATCATTTTCCAAATATTTTACAACATCGTTTCGGCGGTTTTTTGTATTTCGCGCCACATACTCAATCAGACTACAGGTATAAAATAAATCACTATTATTTTTTTCCATAGACCGCTTCTCCCTTCAAAAATTTTAACGAAGCCAGTGCGCGCGCCGTGTGAAAACTTATCTGATGTGTTGGATATTTAAATTTTGCCAAAGTCCAAAACGCCTCACGGGAATATTTCCCATCTAAAAATCCCTGTACAAAATTATAAATGGTATCATCCGCCATCGGTCCTTCCACAATATCGTAACCATGTGCTTTTCCACGCCGGCAATCCACAATAAAATCCAGCCATTCTTCTGTCATTTCTTCAAATTTAAGAATTTTAAGACCTTCATTCAAAGTAAAATCATAACTGCTTATATATCCTGTCTCTCCAAATCTGGTTGCCCACCGAATTGCCTGTTCTTTCATAACCGTACAGTAAAAGCCAAAATAAAAATCTTTATTAAATTTTGTAATTCTTATCTCCGGACTTTCAACAATCTGGGAGCTACCATGATAAATTATCATTACTACCTACCTCCATCTGTATAGCTATCCCTTAACCCCCTTCTTGAACTAGCATTCAAGAATTATTCCTGGCTTCAAACGGACTAGTATATAATGCAGCCAGTACACTAGCTTTGCTCCTTCAACACACCCCGGTTCTTCCATACATAGTCAATGAGGGAAATCACCGTCAATGCCAGGGCGGCATATGTAACCACCAGACAGGCGATTTCGTACGCCGGATAATTGAAATTCAATATCAGCATGATAATCATAAGCATCTGGGAGACCGTCTTAAATTTCCCCCAGTAGCTGGCCGCAATCACCACACCGTTGTCGGAGGCCACCAGACGAAAGCCACTGATAATAAATTCCCGGCTGATAATCACCACCACAATCCATGCCCTAAGCTCTCCGGTTTCCACCAGACAGATCATGGCGGCTCCCACCAGCAGCTTATCCGCTAAGGGATCCATAAATTTCCCGAAGTTGGTTACCAGATTATACTTCCGTGCAATCTTTCCATCCGCCAAATCCGTGAGGCTTGCAATGATAAAAATGGACACGGACACATACCGTCCCACGGCTCCCAGCCCGGGCCAGAGCAGGCATACCACAAAGGGAATAATCAAAAACATTCGTAAGATTGTCAGTTTATTGGGTAAATTCATTTTCATTCTTCTACTATCTCTCCTATTAAATCATAATCCAAGGCCCCGGTAATCCTGACCCTGACAAAGTCACCACTCATAAGCTCCTCATCCGTATTTATGAAAATATAGCCATCGATATCAGGTGCATCCCGGTAAGTCCTTCCCACATAGGTGTGCTCGTCCTCCACCTTTCCCTCCACCATGGCCCATACTTTTGTGTCGGTGAGGCCTTCGTTTTTATCAAAAATAACCTCCTGTTGAAGCTCCATTACATCCGCCTGCCAATGGGCCTTTTGCTCCTCCACAATCTGACAGGGGAACTCCGCAGCAGGGGTATCCTCCTCAGGCGAGTAGGTAAATGCTCCCAGGCGGTCGAACTCCATCTCGTTTAAGAAGTACATCAATTCCTGGTGGGCCTCCTCTGTCTCCCCGGGGAAACCGCAAATCAAAGTAGTCCGCAAAGCAATATCGGGAATTTCCTCCCGCAGATTGGTGATAATTTCCCTCAAGTCCTCCTGGGTGGTCTTTCTGCCCATGCGCTTTAAAATGGCGTTGTTCACATGCTGGATGGGCATATCCAGGTAATGGCAGACCTTCTTATTCCCTTTGATGGAGGCAATCAGCTCCGGATAAATCTCCTCAGGGTAGCAGTACATAATGCGAATCCATACAAGACCCGGAATCTCATTCAAAGCGTCCAGTAAACGGTGGAGAGATTTCTTCCCATACAAATCAATACCGTAAAGAGTAGTCTCCTGGGCCACCAGAATCAGCTCTTTCACGCCCTTTTCCACCAGCTCTGTGGCCTGGGCGGTAAGCTCCTCTATGGGTACGCTGCGGTAGGGTCCGCGAATCTTCGGAATGATGCAGTAGGTACAGTGCTTGTCGCAGCCCTCCGCAATCTTCAGATGCGCATAATGGCCCCCGGTGGTCAGAGAACGGCCAGCCATAACCTTGGGCATTCCCTCAAGAGGCTTGTAAACCTGATAATGCTCTCCCTTAAGTGCCTTTTGTACCGCCTCCACGATTTCCTCATAAGAATTTGTTCCCAGGATTGCATCCACCTGGGGAATCTCCTTTTGAATTTCCTCACGATAACGCTGGGCCAGACATCCCGTCACCAGCAAAGCCTTACATCTTCCCTGCTCCTTGTACTCCGCCATCTCCAGGATGGTCTGTATGCTCTCCTCCTTGGCGTCATTGATAAAGCAGCAGGTATTGATTACAATTACCTCCGCCTCTGTCTCATCATCGGTGAAGGTGTAGCCTTCCTGTCCCAAAAGCCCTAACATATACTCGGTATCCACCAAATTTTTGTCGCAGCCCAGGGAAACAAACAAAAGTTTCATCGAATCTCCTCTCTTAGAGAAACGCTGGATAAAGCGTTTCCCGCGCCGGATTTGCGCCGCAAAGCGGCAAATTCCTCTGCAAATCCGTGTGCATCGGCCAGAAGCTCTAAGGAAATGCTGATTTAATGAGGATTTCCTTAGAAAAGATTACCACACCGCTCCCGGCAGCTTCCTGTACCGGAACAATGTGGTAAGCAAATCTTCAGCCCTTATTCTTCTGTATCGTTGTCCTCTTTGGTGTCTGCACCCTCCTCCGGTGTTTCGTCGTCGGTCAGAATGGTGACTTTTCCTTTGTAAAGCTCGTCTACGGCAACGGAAAATGCCTTCTTCCCGTAAGCGCCCTCCACCATGGGCTCATCCCCGGAAATCAACTGCCTGGCCCGCTTTGCGGTGGCAATTACAATGGAGTAACGGCTGTTTACCACCGGCTCCTCGCCGATTTCAACGTTGCTGTTCACTACCTTCATTAAATCTGTGTAAGATGGATGTAACATAATTTATTCTCCTTTTTCATTTTACAAAGCTGTTAAGCTCCTGCCTCATTTCATAAATCCGATGATGGTTGCGGTTCACCCTGAAATGCTCTCCCTCAATGATGCCGTGTATCTGTGATACACAGGCGTCAAGGTCATCGTTAATGACAAAATAGTCGTAGGCTTCAATGCCCTGGGACTCTTCCGCCGCCCGGCTTAAGCGGGATTCGATGGCTGCGATGTCCTCTGTTCCCCGTCCCACCAGACGTTCCTTCAATTCCTGGGCAGTGGGCGGTGTTATAAACAGAAGCAAGGTGTCGGGAAGCTGCTCCTTCACCTTTAAGGCTCCCTGGATTTCAATCTCCAGAATGACGTCTCTGCCCTGGGAAAGCATCTGCTCCACATAGGCTTTTGGGGTTCCGTAATAATTATTCACATAGCGGGCATACTCAATCAGAGCTCCATTATCAATCATTTTCTCAAATTCTTCGGTGGATACAAAAAAATATTCTCTGCCTTCCGTCTCCCCTGGTCTCGGCTCCCTTGTGGTGGCGGAGACAGACAGGGCATACCTATCTGGATATGCTTGTAGCAGCTTTTTCATGATGGTTCCCTTGCCGGCGCCGGAAAAGCCTGACACCACAGTTAAAATTCCTTTTCGTTCTGTATACATAGCTTCACCTATTCTATATTCTGTATCTGTTCCCGTACCTTCTCAATATCGGTCTTTAAATCTATGGCGATATTGGATACTGTAAGATCGTTGGCCTTGGAAAGTATGGTGTTGGCTTCCCGATTCATCTCCTGAGCGATAAAATCAAGCTTCCTTCCCACACTTCCGCCCTCTGTGAGCGTGTCTCTGGTACTGGAAATATGGCTTCTCAAACGCACCGTCTCCTCGTCGGTACAGATTTTGTCAGCAAAAATGGTAAGCTCTGTGGCCAGTCGTCCCTCGTCAATGTGAGTATCCCCCAAAAGCTCCTGTACCTTGGCGGTGAGCTTTCCCCGGTACTCCTCCAGAATCTGAGGTGCGCGGGTTTCAATCCGGGCCACCAGCTCCAGCATACCGTCCAGTTTGGCCAGTAAATCTGCTTTTAAGTTCTCACCTTCGGCAATACGGGAGGATACGAACTGCTGGCTGGCGTTTTTCACTGCGTGCTCCAAAAGCTCCCAGAGCTGCTGTTCGTTCAGAGTCTGCTCCTCCATGGTGAGTACCTCCGGCATCCTGGCCAACCGTGTGGCAGTCAAATCATTGTCAAGATGAAAGCTTTCCTTCATCTGGCCAATGTACTCCACGTATTCAGCCGCCAATTCCCGGTTGTAACGAAGGGCCAGCTTGTTCTCGGTGTAGTCTTCGTAGGCAATGAAAACATCCACCTTGCCTCGCTGGATGTACTGCTTCAACAGGCTGCGAATGGCGCTTTCAAAGAAGTTCAGTTTCTTGGGCATCTTAATATTAATATCCAGATACCGGTGGTTTACCGCCTTCATTTCCACGGTGAGCTTGCGGTTCTCATCGGCAAGCTCACAGCGTCCAAAGCCGGTCATGCTTTTTATCATAGAATCCTCCATACATCCCGGTTGGGCTTGGTTATTCTGTGCATGGTTTCCTGCATCTTACATCTTACATGCACAGGTGGTATTATTATAGAACAAATATGGTGATTAGTCAAATTTCTTTTTTGATTTTTACCAGAAAAAGGAGTATACTGGTTACAGTTCACTCGTCATCTTTGCGAATGGCGCGAGTGAACCAGAAACGTTATCTGGAAAGGACAGGAAAATTTATTATGGCTTTTGACGGAATTGTGATTGCGAATCTTGTTCGCGACTTAAATACTTCTATTTTAAATGGGCGGATTAGCAAAATCGCCCAGCCGGAGAATGATGAGCTGCTTTTGACCATGAAAGGGCAGGAAGGGCAGGTACGGCTTTTGCTCTCGGCCAGCGCTTCTCTCCCCCTGATATATTTGACTGAAGCAAACAAACCAAGTCCCCTGACGGCGCCCAATTTCTGTATGCTGCTTCGAAAGCATATGGCAGGAGGGCGGATTACAGCTGTGACTCAGCCAGGACTGGAGCGGATTATTAACTTTGAAATTGAGCACTTAAACGAGCTGGGGGATTTGTGCAGGAAACTGCTGATTGTGGAGGTTATGGGCAAGCACAGCAACATCATTTTCTGTGATGATACAGGGATGATTATCGACAGTATCAAGCATATCTCCGGCCATGTAAGCAGCGTGCGGGAGGTGCTTCCGGGAAGGGAATATTTTATTCCCCAAACCCAGGAGAAGATGAATCCCTTAGAGACCTCCCAGGAGGAGTTTTTAAGCCGGGCATTGGCAAAGCCCCTGACTGTGGCCCAGGCCCTTTATGATTCCTACACCGGAATCAGCCCGGTAATCGCCTCGGAGATTTGCTTTCGCTCTTCCATTGACGGGGACAGTCCTGCCGCCGCCCTTAGCGATGACGAAAGGCTTCATCTGTTTCGGCAGTTTACGCTGTTTATGGAGGATGTGCGGGAGGGAAATTTTGCTCCCAATATTGTGAGAAAGGGAAAGGAACCTCTGGAGTTTGCTTCGGTCCCTCTGACCCAGTACAGGGATTATGAGGCAGTCTCCTACCCCTCCATTTCCAAAGTTCTGGAGGAATATTATGCGGCCAAAAGCATTTACACCAGGATTCGCCAGAAATCGGTGGATTTGCGCAGAATCGTTGGGACTGCTCTGGAGCGAAACCGGAAGAAATTCGATTTACAAAAAAAGCAGTTGAAGGATACGGAAAAAAAGGAGAAGTATAAGATATATGGAGAGCTGATTCACACCTATGGCTATGACCTTACGGAGGGTGCCAAGGAGCTTTTAGCCCTTAACTACTATACCAACGAGAATATCCGTATTCCTCTGGACCCTCAGCTTACTCCCGGTGAAAATGCACAGAAATATTTTGACCGCTATAACAAATTAAAGCGTACCTATGAGGCCCTGTCCCGGCTGATTGAGGACACAAGGAGTGAAATTCTGCATCTGGAATCCATCTCCACCTCCCTGGACATTGCCGTTTCCGAGGACGATTTGACTCAGATTAAGGAAGAGCTTATGGAATATGGCTATATTAAGAAACGAAGAAGCGGCAAAAAAGAAAAAATCAAAAGCAAGCCCTTTCACTATATTTCCTCTGACGGGTATCATATCTATATCGGAAAAAATAATTATCAGAACGAAGAGCTGACCTTTAAATTCGCAGGTGGCAATGACTGGTGGTTCCATGCCAAAGGAATTCCCGGTTCTCATGTCATTGTAAAAGCAGAGGGTCAGGAGCTTCCGGACCGGGTGTTTGAGGAAGCCGGGCGGCTGGCCGCCTACTATTCCAAGGCTCGGGGAGCAGAAAAGGTTGAGATTGACTACTTACAGCGAAAAAATATTAAAAAGCCAAATGGAAGCAAGCCCGGATTTGTGGTTTACTATACAAACTACTCTCTCACCATTGATTCAGATATTTCAGGGCTTTCACAGGTGGAGGAATAAAGTTAAATTTCCGGCTATTGTAATTTTTTGTCAGTCTATGAAAAATCTGCATGATTAGATGGCGTGTAACAGCATATAATAGTATCGTAGCAAGAAAGAACAGCTACATGCAAAACGAAAACAAGAAGAATAAAACGCAGAAAGAGAAAGCTGCAAAGGAGGGTTTTTACTATGTCAAACGGTTCTAACAACGCAGTTGTACCCGAAGCGAAAAGTGCATTGAACAGATTCAAGTATGAGGTAGCCAGCGAATTAGGCGTGCCTCTGACAGACGGCTACAATGGTAACCTGACATCCAAACAGAACGGTTCTGTCGGCGGATATATGGTTAAGAAAATGATTGAAGCACAGGAAAGACAGATGGCAGGTAAATAATGACCTGACGGATACCAGCAAAAGCAGTCAGTAACACAAAAGGGAGCGTGTCGCATATGGGAGTAATCCCGGGTGTGACACGCCCCTTTTCCATTTAAAAAAACATCCGGTCTTCCAGGCATACCTTTAAGCTTTCCGCTTCCATTTTCCCAACAAGGTTTTTTTGTACCGTCCCAGGGCTTCTCCTGCCTCTGCGACACCGGCCGCAGCCGCCTTTTGATAACAGCTCACAGCCTTTTCCAAATCCTCCGGACCGCCAAGGCCTTTGTCGTACATATCCCCCAAATCCTTCCATACCTGCTTGCACTGGGGCGCGGCCTTCCCCCAATAGTAGCATTGGGCCAAAAAGCTTTGGCTGACGCTGTGTCCCATGCGGTAAGCCTGAAGAATCATGGTTGACATAACCGAGCTTGGCCCATTTAAGCGTCTTGGCGTAATCCTTTAACTCATTGTTTGTGTCCTCTCTCACGCTGTTAAAAGCATTTCGGAAGGCGGGAATGCATCCCTGGGCCGCAGAAAGGCGAAACCATTTTAATGTCTTCAGTGCATTCTCTCTTCTACACTGATTCAGATCAATTCTGGACCGCTTTCTTTCTGCTGTACTTTACATTGCCATCCTCTCAGGCATAGCACCGGGCCAGGAAATAACAGGCATCCGCCTCCCCGTTGTTTACCGCCTTCTCCAAAAGCCGGACTCCTTCCGGGAACTTTCCAGAATCGGCCTGAAAATAAAGAAGCTTAAGGGCCTGGTCCAAGGTCTCGGAATAGTACTTGCTCATTTGTAAAATCCTCCTTTATAAAAATTTTATTCCCGCGAGCAATGAGGAAAATAGCCATGCATACATGGATATTTGACGAATGCCGCGAGGGTCAAATACCCCGTTGCTTACAGCGGGGTATTTGATTTTAGAAACCGATGAATTCATCCCGGTATTTCTACAAATTCGCCGTCTCCACACAGGCATCCAGATACCGTATCACCTGTCCCCGAATAGATGCATTCTCCGGCGATTCCAGCTTCGGATCCTCCATAAAAACAGCTTTTGCTTCCTCCGCAGCCAGCTTCAGCAAATCACTGTCCTGATAAATATCTCCCAGTCTGAATTCCAGCATTCCACTCTGGCGGATTCCAAAGAAATCTCCCGGTCCCCGAAGCTTTAAATCCTCAGAGGCGATGAAGAATCCGTCGTTGGATTGATTCAAAATTTCCAGCCGCTTTTTCGCCTTGTCACCGTCTGAGGTGTTCATCATAATGCAGTAAGACTGGGCCTCGCCACGTCCCACCCGGCCC
>CAPNGW010000079.1 GCA_948665105.1 uncultured Lachnospiraceae bacterium | reverse complement strand
CCCAGAAGGCCGGCAAAGGCCGTGGCCAGGCCGTCACCCAAGATGGTTCTGTGAATTCCCGGCTCAACCATGAAATTCTGACCCACCACCGCGCTGTTGGTGGTGATATCACCCACATGCTCAATAAGCGTTACCAATGCAATGGGCGCGATGGCAAGAATGGCATCCGCCCGGAATGCGGGCATGCAAAGCACCTGTTCCATGATACTTTTGTCCATGAAGGAAAAGAAGCTGGCCTCCGACATTATAGCAAAATCTGTAAATCCCATGGGAATGCTTATAAGGAAGCCCGCAATAATACCAAACAGAATGGGCATCAGATTAAATATCCCTTTGGCAAACACGGAAATAGCTATGATGGTAAAAAGCACCACCCCGGTCACCGCCACCGCTTTCATGCTGAAGGCCCCCTCCCAGTAAAAGGCATTTGAAATTGCTGAGCTGCTGAGCCGAAGGCCGATGACAATAATAATGGGCCCTGTGACGATGGGAGGCAGCAGCTTGTTAACCTTCTCATACCCCACCAGCTTAATGAGAGCTGCAAACACCACATAAATCAGTCCCGCAACAATCAGGGCTCCCTTTACCGCCGCCAGCTTCTCCATATAATCCGCATCCCCGGCCCGGGAATCCCCGATAATGGCAATAATGCCGCCCATAAATGCAAAGCTGGAGCCTAAGAATACCGGCACCTTCCCCTTGGTCACCAGATGGAATATCAACGTTCCCACCCCGGCGCAGAACAGTGTAATGGACGTATTCAATCCCGTCAGCGCCGGCACCAGCACCGTTGCTCCGAACATGGCCAGCACGTGCTGTATTCCCAGAATCAGTTTTTGTAACATTGTTTTTTCTTTCATGTCTCTTCCTCCGCATGTCATAAATTTATGTTGCCCACCGATAAAACGGCGTGAAAAAACCACAAGAAATCCGGTAATACACCCGACTCCTGTGGTTTTTTATCAAATTTCACTGACCGCTTTTACGGCCCTGTCAAGAAATGGATTTTCCATCCGGTGGAATTCTCCCCGGTCAGCCAGCGCGGCGTATTCCGGATCCAGCGGAAGCTTACCCAGTACCGGGATTCCCAGCTCTCCCGCCACGGTCTCTATATGGCTCTCCCCAAATATGGAGATTTCCCGCCCGCAGTCGGGACACTTTAAGTAGCTGTAATTCTCCACCAATCCCAGAACAGGAATATCCATCATGCCGGCCATATGAATGGCCTTCTTCACAATCATCTGCACCAGCTCCTGAGGAGAGGTGACAATGACAATCCCATTAACCGGCAACGACTGAAATACCGTGAGGGGAACATCCCCGGTTCCCGGAGGCATATCCACAAAGAGATAATCCAGCTCTCCCCAGAACACATCGCTCCAGAATTGTTTTACGGTTCCGGCTATGATAGGGCCACGCCATACCACAGGGGATTCCTCATCGTCCACCAGAAGATTCAGGGACATAATCTTAATTCCGTTTTCGGAACTGATGGGCAGAATACCCATCTCACTTCCCTGGGTGGGGCCGTGAATGCCAAACATTCTGGGAATGGAAGGTCCTGTGATATCCGCATCCAGAATACCCACCTTATAGCCCTTTCCGGTCATAGCGTTGGCCAACGCCGCAGTGACGAAGGATTTTCCTACGCCGCCCTTGCCGCTGACCACACCGATTACTTTTTTTACAGATGAATATTCATTCAACTGTTCCTGGAAGCTCTCCGGCGCTCCTTTGCTGCTTCCGGGACAGCCCTCACAGCTCTCTCTTCCACAGCTGGACGCGCTGCTGCACCCTTCATTTTCCGCCATTTTTATTTCCTCCTTCGGCCCAACGGCCAACACCTCTTTATGTTGACGCCGTATAATCCAATCCCACGGGGATTATTGGCGATTAATCCTTTCCAATCATCATGTCCATCTCAAAAATATGATGCACCAGCCATTTGGTCAGGAAGTTAAGAATTTCCTCTATTGCTTTCTCCGGATCTTCATCAATGACCTCGTCCACATCCACTTCCGAAAGCTTCTTGATGAAGTTCCTGTGCTGAAGCCGCTGGGAGGTAATCCTCTTATATTGGATACTCTCCATATACTCTTCCTCATCGGCAAAGTGCTTTTCTGTATACTCCCGAAGCTCGATAAGCAAATCCTTGACATGGTCATACTTGTCGGGAATATACTCGGCTTTTAACAACTGATAAGTCTGCTCTGCCAGTTCAAACAGACGTTTATGCTCCGAATCTACCACCTCAATTCCTGTAAAATACTCTGGCTTCATCTCGTACATAATACTATCCTCCTTTAAAATAATATTTATTTCTGCCCAAGAGTATCTTTCTTTTTAAATTATTACCGTTTCTTATTCTACCTGTTTCCGGTGCTTCTGGCAAGCCCCTTTACAGAAAATTCACACTTCTGTCACAGAAGTATTTCGAAGCACCCGAACCAGCACCTGGGAAATAGCGCTTCCCACCACAAAGCAGGTGGCCGCTTCTATAAGACCGTTGATTCCCACGAAGGCAACCACGAAGGCAAAAACATTTGCTCCGCCCGCCAGGCCCTGGATAAAGTCTGTCTGGAAAAAGAAAATACATAATGTTGACATAAAGAAAATCGTATTGAAAACCGGGCAGGCAAGGTTTGCCACGTAATGGGGCAGATATTTTGTAAAGGAGCTCTTCTCTCCATTGCCCTCCGCCTGAAAACCCTTCTTCTCCATTCCTTTGCTCCTTAACTTCTGCATACCGTAAAATATCAGTCCTGCCAGCCAGCCGGCCAAAATACGGGTGGGCACGCACACCAGAAACGTCCATACGGGATTAATCTGAAGCAGCGCCGCTCCAAAAGGGCTCATGCCGAAGCACTGGATAAAGCTGGTGATTCCGAACACGCCTCCCAGAATGGCTCCGCCTGCAGGCCCCATGAGTACGGCTCCCACAGCCACCGGCACCACAATCAGGGTGATTTCAAGTCCCGGCATACGAATGTAACCGATGGGGGTAAAAGCCATCAGAATGATGATGGCTACCAAAAGCGCCATCTGTACCAGATACAACGTACCTTTTTTCTTCATAGTCTTTTCCTCTCTTTCTTTGTTTTTAGTTTGCCCCGTATTTCAAAATATACAGGGGTAAAGTACGAATATAGCCCAGCTGGTCGCAGGGAATCTCCTCGGCGCCTGGGCCTCTATAATCATAGTATAATGCTTTCTAAATTTCAAGTATTTTACAGTCATTTTCCAAAATACATGAAAGCAGAGGTTACTGGTCACGGAGTGAACAGTAACAAGCAGAGCGCCCATATTTCTTCCGGATTTTGCCTTCTCCCCCAATGGGATTTTCAGTTGACAAGGAACTGTATTATTGTTATAATACAATAACATAAAACTTTTCATTTTACATAAGGAGGTTATGCCATGCTATTTTCCAGGAAAAATCCGGACATCGTGGAGGAAGGCCCTTCTGTGGAGCGAGGTTCCAAAAGGAAGAATCCCTTCGCTCCCGTCTTTAAAATCGCAGGGCTGGTGGTTCTGAGCCTGTTGGTTCTAATCACGATTCTCAACAGCGTATACATGCTGCAGGAGGACGAATACGCAGTTATCCGCACCTTTGGCGCCACCCAGGTGGTGGAGCAGCCGGGAATCAAGTTCAAGATTCCTTATCTGCAGGAGATGCGCAAGGTCAGCAAGGCCGCCAAGCAGTTTGCCGTTGGCTATGATTTGAATACCGGCGAATCCCTTGACAAGGAATCCTTTATGATTACCAAGGACTACAATTTTGTCAACGTGGACTTCTACTTTGAATATCTGATTACAGACCCAATAAAATATTTCTATGCCTCCGAGGACCCGGAAGAGGTTGTCAAGAACCTGGCTCAAAGCTACATACGTGACACTGTGGGCACCCACTCTGTGGATGATGTGCTCACCACCGGAAAATATGAGATTCAGACTCTTGTAAAAACACTGCTTCAGGAGCGTCTGGAGATGGAGGATCTGGGAATCACTGTCACCAATGCAGTCATTCAGGATGCAGAGGTTCCCACTACGGAGGTTGCGGCAGCTTTCAAGAATGTGGAGGACGCCAAGCAGGGCATGGACACAGCCATCAACAATGCCAATGCCGATGCCAACACCAGAATCCCCAAGGCCAATGCCGATGCCGACAAGATTATCAAAAATGCCCAGGCCAGGAAGGAAGCCCTGATTGCCGAGGCAGAGGGCCAGGCGGCCCGTTTCAACTCCTTGTATGCAGAGTACATCAACTATCCTCTCATCACCAGGCAGCGGATGTTCTACGAGACCATGGAGGAAGTATTGCCGGGCATGCAGATTTACATCACTGACGGAAAGACCCAGACCCTTCTGCCTTTGGATGATTTTGGCTCCGTCACTGTGGAGAACGGAACTACTCCCCAGACCTCCACAGGCTCTGGTCAGGTTCCTACGGGGGACGCACCCGCACAGGACAATACCGATGCTGCAGCCACCCCCGACCAGGAAGGAGGTAACGACAATGAGTAAATCCATGAAAAAAGTAATTATAGCCCTTGTGCTTTTCATTGTTGCACTTATTTTATTCAAGGCTTCCACCGTTATCACCCGCCCCGGAGAATACCGGGTGGTCCGCCAGTTTGGACGCATCGTCCGGGTGGATACTGTGGACAGCCATCCTTACGGTCTGGGCTTTAAGATTCCCTTTATTCAGTCCGACACCTCCATCAGCAGTAAGCTAATGCTGTACGATTTATCCCCCAGTGATGTCATGACCTCTGACAAGAAGTCCATGATTTCCGACTGCTTCGTACTGTGGAAAATTGAAGACCCCACCAAGTTTATCCAGAAGCTTTCGGGCTCTACGCAAAATGCGGAATCCCGAATCAACTCAAACGTGTATAACTCCCTGAAAAATGTCATCAGCAGCCTGACCCAGGAGGAGGTCATCTCCGGCCGTGACGGAGACCTGGCGCAGATGCTGACGGATAATCTGGGAACCAGCCTTGCCTCCTACGGCATCAAGGTAGAAAAGATTGAGACAAAAATGCTGGATTTGCCAGAGGAAAATAAGGACGCCGTCTACACCCGCATGATTTCCGAGCGGAACAACATCGCCGCCTCCTACAAGGCCCAGGGAGAACAGCAGGCCCAGGAAATCAAGAACGGCACCGACGAGCAGACCACCATCATTCTGGCTCAAGCCCAGAAAACCGCCGACACCACCATTGCTGAGGGTGAAGCCGAGTACATGAGAATCTTAAGCCAGGCCTACAACGACGAATCCAAAGCCGATTTTTATAGCTTTATCCGGCAGCTGGACGCCATCAAGGCCACTCTGAAGAACGGCAACAATACCATTGTATTGGATAAGGATTCTCCCATTGCGGAGTTGTTCTACGGGATGGAGTAGTAATGCACGAATACACGAATATATGAAACACGCCCTGCGGGCAGACCTTTGATGGGTCCGCTCACAGGGCGTGTTTATGTGTTGCTGTGGCAACAATTGTATATGATTTTTCCGTCTCTATTTTAAGCACATCCTCTGAATAAGTAAGGCTATCAAGAGAAAGAATTTCTAAAAGCTTATCTGAATCTTCGCCAGATAGTGTAAATGTTTGTTTGTTTTGTTCATATACCATTTCCATAATACGGGCAAATGTACCGTTCATTCTATCCCAATAGCCTGCTTCGCCAGCTTGTCCGCCAAATCGTTGTACTTATCCCCGGAATGACCCTTTACCTTCCGGAACTGAATCTGTACCTTCTGGCTGGCCTTTTTATAGAAATCCCGGTAAGCAATGGTGCCCTCCTTGTTGGCCTTCCAGGCCCCGGTACACCATTTTTCAATTCCTTCATAGTCATAATAGATGGCAAGGCTGTCAATCCCATGCTCCAGGCAATAATTCATGGCGCACATGCTTCCCTCTATCTCACCGGCCACATTCCGCATCTTGGCCTGCTCCGCATCTGAAAACTTTCTGGAAAAATACTCTGTGCGCTCCCCATAAAACATCACCACACCGCAGGCATATTCTTTGGTGGCTACATTGTAGCTGCCGTCCACATAGGCAACGGCTTCCGGCTCCTGGGTCGCTCTTTCCGCTCCATCTTGGCCGTATTTTAAAAATGCTTCCGCCTCTTCAATGGTTTCAAATCCTTTATACTCCGCCCCTGAGAATCCGCTGATATTTTTCTGACAATCTGCCCAGCTCAGATAAATCCCAGGCGTCAGGCCCTTTCGTACTGCATAATATTTCTTCGCCATAATTTCTCCTACTTCAGCCGCAGCATATTCTCCTCAATCTGAAAACCGGAAAAGCTTCGTATAAAGCTGGAAAACCTGCTGAACCCGTACTGCTTAATTCTGAAATTGGGATATGCCCGCTTTAACTCCTCATACACCAGGCTCATATTGTCCACCTTGCCGCCGTTGTTCTGTAAAAATTTGGTAATCCTGGCCTCAATCTCGCTGGGGGTCACTCCGGTCTTCTTATCCTGGACAAAATAAGTATTTCCCTTTTTGACCACCTCAAAATTTTCAAGGCTTTCCAAAAAGGTAGACAGCTTAGAGTATCCGAAATTCCGCACGTCAAAATCTGAAAACTTCTTGGTGAGCACGCTGCCAACCTCAGCAATCCCCGTAGGCTTACCCAGGTTGTTATTCTCCGTGACAATTTTCTCCACTGCCGCCTGAATATCCTCCCGGCTGGTAATCTCGCCCTTGGACACCTCCTCGGAGGCAATCACCTCCAGAATCTTAAAAGCGTCACAGGCCTTTACGAAGGGGGTCGGCGTCTTCCGCTCTCCCATTCCCAGCACAAACATGCCGTCTTCCCGAAGACGCTGGGCCAGCTTGGTAAAATCCGAGTCGCTGGAAACGATACAAAAGCCTTCCACATTCCCCGAATACAAAATATCCATGGCATCAATAATCATGGCCGAATCCGTAGCATTCTTCCCAAAGGTATAGCTGTACTGCTGAATGGGATTTACCGACCACTCAAGAATAACATCCTTCCAGCCTCGCTTGGTGGTATCCGTCCAGTCTCCATAAATTCTCTTATAAGTGGCAATCCCCATATCCGATACCTCATCAAAAATATATTTGATGTACCGGGGGGACACATTGTCCGCGTCAATTAATACCGCAAATCTCTTTTCTGTTTGTTCCATGCTTTACTCCCTTCAATATATCAAATTATTACAGCTTCCAGACAAGAAACAGCTATCCTCTGCGAATATCAATAAGTCGAAATATATCCAAATACCTTTCGTCCTTATCCTCTAAATCAATCATTAACCATTTTTGTCCATTTCCTGTTTTCATCTGCATGTAAATATCTCTTACCTCAGGCGTAAATTTTTGCAGGACAGCCTCAACCGCCCCTTTCTCTTTTTGTCCGATAACGACTAATACGGTAAAGTAACCCTCTCTTGGATATATTGTACAAAGACTTTTCCCTGATTTTTTAAATTTAATATTCCAGCCATATTCCCAACTACAGGAGCTAAATTCTATTTTTTCTTTGCAGTTATGCTTCGTCTTTATGTCTGCGCAAAATGAAAGAAACACAGGGTTATTGATGTATTCCGCAAATTCCTCTAATGCAGGACAAGACTCTTTGTCTCGTATATCAATCATGTTGGAATCTCCTTAAACTGAGAAGTTGCGTGCAATTTTTATTGTATTACAATGCCTCCCCCTCGATTCAGCATCCAAATAACATTGCAGCTTTCTCCATCCGCTCCGCAATCGGAACGCCAAAGGGACAGCGTGTTTCACAATCATGGCATCCGATACACTCAGAAGCCTTGTGCTCCAGCAGCTCATAATGGGACTTAAGCGTTGCCGGCACCTCCTGCTGCATGGTTGCCAAATCATAGAATTTGTTAATCATCGCAATATCCAGCTTCGACACACAGGGCTTACAGTGGCCACAGTAGGTACATTCTCCCCGATAGGAGTGGAAGGGAGCGTTGGCAATCACGGATGCGTAGTCTTTTTCTTCCTCCCCGGCGTTTTCGTAGGCTGTCGCTTCGTCAACCTGTTCTTTTGTGTCGTAGCCGCACAAAATGGAACTAACTGCCGGTCTGGTCAGGGCATAGTGGATGCACTGCACTGGTGTCAATTTTACGCCAAAGGGTGAACGTTTTTCATCAAACAGTCTGCCTCCGGCAAAGCCTTTCATCACCGTAATTCCTACATCCTTCTGTTCACAGATTCTGTATAAATTAGCCCGGTCTGCATCAATTCCCTTAAGGCTGGTATCAAACTCCTCCACAAACATGGTATCAATGTCCTCACTGGCCGGAAGCATGTCGAATGCCGGGTTGATGCTGAAAAGAATCATCTCCACAAATCCTGATTCAGCCGCTTTTACCGCCACCTTGGGATTGTGGGAGCTCATGCCAATGTGACGGATAACACCGCTGTTTTTTAATTCCATCACATAGGAAAGATATTCAGAGTGCTGTATCTGGTCCCATTCCTCTTCAGAATCTACATAGTGAATCATGCCAAGATCAATATAATCGGTCTGAAGTCTTTTTAACAAATCCTCAAAGGCAGGGCGCACGTATTCCATATCTCTTGTTCGGAAATACTGACCGTCCTTCAAGGTGGAGCCGATATGTCCCTGAATGAACCACTGACCACGGTTTTCCTTAATTCCCTCCCCAATGATATCTCTGGATTTCGGGTCCGGCATCCAGCAATCGAGAATATTGATTCCTTTCAAAGACGCATAGCGAATCAGTTGGATGCTCTCCTCCTTTGGGTGGCGCTCAAGCCATTCTCCACCAAAGCCAATTTCACTCACCATAAGTCCTGTTTTTCCTAATCTGCGTGTTCTCATTGTGTTTTTCTCCTTCGAAAGCCCCACTACTCCAGCACCAAATAAGAATCTTCCCTCCTGGTCACATACCCAATCACTTCCGCACAGGGAATCGAGTCCTTCAATTCCTTAAGAAGCCCGGCTGCATCCTTCTCACTCACCGCCATCAAAAGTCCACCGGAGGTCTGGGGGTCATACAAAATATCCTGCATGGCCCGGCTGACATCACCCTTCACCAGCACATCTCTCTCTGCAAACTCCCGGTTCCTGTAAGCCCCGGCAGGAATGAAGCCCATCTCCGCCAGCTCGTAAGCCTCCTTGTGATAGGGCACCTTTCCCGTCTCAATATGAAGGGTCAGCCCACTGCCTCTTGCCATCTCACAGGAATGGCCCAGAAGAGCAAAGCCCGTCACATCCGTGCACCCATGAACCTCATACCCCACCATAATATCCCGGGCCGTCCGATTTAACTGAGCCATCTGGGCATACACCCTGGC
>CAPNGW010000078.1 GCA_948665105.1 uncultured Lachnospiraceae bacterium | reverse complement strand
GTGGACGCCCCGTCACCGGACCGGGCAACCGTGCCTTAAAGTCCTTATCCGATATGCTTAAGGGTAAATCCGGACGGTTTCGTCAGAACCTTCTGGGCAAACGTGTGGACTATTCCGGGCGTTCCGTTATCGTGGTTGGGCCCGAGCTTAAGATTTATCAGTGTGGTCTCCCCAAGGAGATGGCTATTGAATTATTTAAGCCCTTTGTAATGAAGGAGCTGGTGGCAAACAATACCGCCCATAATATCAAGAGTGCAAAGAAGATGGTGGAGCGTCTGCAGACTGAGGTGTGGGACGTTTTGGAGGAGGTTATCAAAGAGCATCCCGTGATGCTGAACCGTGCGCCTACCCTGCACCGTCTGGGTATCCAGGCATTTGAGCCTATCCTGGTAGAGGGTAAGGCCATCAAGCTGCATCCTCTGGTATGTACCGCATACAATGCGGACTTTGACGGCGACCAGATGGCCGTACATCTTCCCCTGTCCGTTGAGGCTCAGGCGGAGTGCCGCTTCCTGCTGCTGTCACCCAACAACCTCTTAAAGCCCTCCGACGGCGGCCCCGTGGCCGTTCCCTCTCAGGATATGGTGCTGGGCATCTACTATCTGACCCAGGAGCGTCCCGGGGTATTGGGGGAAGGCAAGTGCTTTAAGAATGTAAACGAAGCTATTTTGGCTTACGAGAACGGTGCATTGACCTTGCACTCCCGAATCAAGGTGCGCACAGTGCGGACCAACGCAGAAGGGGAGAAGGTCACCGGATGGATGGAATCCACCTTGGGCCGGTTTATTTTCAATGAGATTTTGCCTCAGGATTTGGGCTTTGTAGACAGAAGCAATCCGGAAAACCTCTTTAAGCAGGAAGTGGATTTCCATGTGGGCAAGAAGGGCTTGAAGCAGATTCTGGAAAAGGTAATCAACATCCACGGTGCAACAAAGACTGCGGAGGTGCTGGACGACATCAAGGCCATGGGGTACAAATATTCCACCAGAGCGGCCATGACCGTTTCCATTTCCGATATGACCGTGCCTGCTAAGAAGCCGGAACTGATTAAGAATGCCCAGGATACAGTGGACCGGATTACCAAGAACTACAAGCGTGGTCTGATTACCGAGGAAGAGCGTTATAAGGAAGTGGTGGAAACCTGGAAGGAAACTGATGATATTCTCACCAAGGAGCTTTTGGACGGCCTGGATGCATACAACAATATCTTTATGATGGCTGATTCCGGAGCCCGTGGTTCCGATAAACAGATTAAGCAGCTGGCCGGTATGCGTGGCCTGATGGCAGACACCACCGGAAGAACCATTGAGCTGCCCATTAAATCCAACTTCCGGGAAGGCTTGGACGTACTGGAATACTTCATGTCCGCCCATGGCGCCCGTAAGGGTCTGTCCGATACGGCCCTTCGTACCGCTGACTCCGGTTACCTGACCAGGCGTCTGGTGGACGTCTCCCAGGATTTGATTATCCGGGAAAGCGATTGCTGCGAGGGCAAGGAAATTCCGGGCATGTACGTGAAGGCCTTCATGGACGGAAAAGAAGAGATTGAGAGCCTCCAGGAGCGGATTACAGGACGTTTTGCCTGTGAGAACATCTGCGATAAGGACGGAAATGTTCTGGTTAAGGCAAACCATATGATTACGCCCAGGCGTGCAGCTCTGGTGATGAGTCAGGGTGTGGACGAGAAGGGCGAGCCTTTGACCAAAGTGAAGATTCGTACCATCTTAACCTGCCGCTCCCACATCGGTGTCTGCGCAAAATGCTACGGTGCCAACATGGCCACCGGACAATCCGTGCAGGTGGGTGAAGCAGTGGGTATCATCGCTGCCCAGTCCATCGGTGAGCCGGGTACACAGCTTACCATGCGTACCTTCCATACAGGCGGTGTGGCCGGAGACGACATTACACAGGGTCTTCCTCGTGTAGAGGAGCTGTTTGAGGCCAGAAAGCCCAAGGGACTTGCCATCATCACAGAGTTTGGCGGTGTGGCAACCCTCAAGGACACCAAGAAGAAGCGTGAAATCATTGTCACCAACAATGAGACCGGTGAGAGCAAAGCGTATCTGATCCCCTATGGCTCCCGGATTAAGATTATGGACGGGGCCGTGCTGGAAGCGGGCGACGAGCTCACCGAAGGTAGTGTCAATCCCCACGACATTCTGAAGATTAAGGGCGTCCGTGCGGTGCAGGATTACATGATCCAGGAGGTTCAGCGTGTATACCGCCTTCAGGGTGTGGAAATCAACGATAAGCATATCGAGGTTATCGTGCGCCAGATGCTGAAGAAAATCCGCATTGAGACTAACGGCGATTCCGATTTCCTTCCGGGCACGCTGGTAGACATTCTGGACTATGAGGATGAAAACGCAAGGCTGGAGGCGGACGGTTTAGAACTTGCAGACGGCAAGCAGGTGATGCTTGGTATCACAAAGGCATCTCTGGCCACCAACTCCTTCCTGTCTGCGGCGTCCTTCCAGGAGACCACAAAGGTGCTCACCGAGGCCGCCATCAAGGGCAAGGTGGACCCGCTGATTGGTCTTAAGGAAAATGTTATTATCGGTAAGCTGATTCCTGCCGGAACCGGCATGAAGCGCTATCGTGATATCCGCCTGAGCTCTGACAATCACATCATGGAGGACATGGATTTTGCAGGAGCCTATGAGTACGAAAAAGAAGAGTACTACAGCGATATGATGGAAGAGGACTTTGAGGAAGAGGATATATTCGATGAAGCAGAGGACGACTTCGACGAAGTGGACGAAGATATCATGGAAGAAGAGGTTCTTGTAGAAGAATAAGAGCCATTCCTGTAAAAGAATAAGGTTTAGGTTGAGGCTGTCGCAAAATGACGGGTTTACACAATATAAGGTATTTGTGCCCATGGGTTATCAAGCTTATATTGTGAAAAATTCAGATTTTGCGGCGGCCTCTTTTTGTGTGTTATTATTCTATGGGCGGGAGCCCAATATCAAACAACAGCTCGTTGGTGGCAGTTAAAGTCAGCTTATGATAGAGGGAAAAAAGAATGACGCTGTCTCGTTCATTTTTGGCATACAGCATAACATAGCCGGTTTGCTTTAACAGTACCTGTGCTTCATCTGCAGTCAAGCTCATGGCAAAACATAAAGCCAAAAGCTTGTCCCGGGAAGGTCTTTTTACTCCGGAAAAAATCTGGTAGCAATAGGTTCTATCCAGTCCGGACCGGCGGATGCAGTCGCCTTTGGAAATGGATTTTTCGGTGAGAAGCTGTTCCAGAGCCTCCGGGAGTTCCAAGGTATGTATGCTGTCCTTCTGTTGCTGGAGATATGTATTAATATTTGATGTGTTTTTTAAAAGAAGCAGCAACTCTTCTGTTGTTTTCTTCATGGCAGATTCGCTTTCGTTTACTTTTGACATGGTTTTTTATATAATGATGATGTTGGGGTCGAAAGGGGCTTTTGCAGATTGTGTCTGGCAAATTGCATAAATTGTATTCTTCTTCTGTTCCAGGTTCCGAGGCTAAGAGCCTCTAAATGTTTTGGGAAGAGGCAAGGTATGCGGACACAACCGCCCTCTATGCGCCGTCCATGGCGCAAAACGGGCTTTTGTCGGCATCCATGCCGCCAAATTGCTGGTTGTGCGCAGAACATTAAGACGCTCTAAGCTTCTCCACAGTCACAAATCAGAATACAATTTGTGCAATTTGCAGATATCAGTCTTGAAAAGCCCCTTTTGACCTCAACATCATAATGATAAAAGAGAATGTAAGAGAAAGCAAGGAGAAATATGGAAACTCAAAATCAAATTTATCAGAAATATATTCAGGATGTCTACCGGGAGCTGGTACAGCTGAATGACTCGGAACAATACAGAACCATCCTTGTGCAGCGTAAGACTGATGGAAGAATATTTGTAAAGAAAGAGGTTCCCCTGGCCCAGGGTGGAGTTTACCAGCAATTACAGAGCATTCATCATCCCAATCTGGTGTGTGTGCATCAGGTCTGCTTGGGCCAGGAAAAGTGCCTGGTGCTGGAGGATTATGTCAGCGGCAGGACCTTGCGTCAGGAGCTGGATGCCAGAGGCAGGCTTCCGATGGCACAGGCGATACACTGGATTTTTCATATATTGGACGGACTGGAGGAAATACATAAGTATCATATGATTCACCGGGATATCAAGCCTGAAAATATCCTGATTTCCGTGGATGGCGTGGTGAAGCTTCTGGATTTTGGCATTGCGCGTTTTGAGAAAAATAACCAGTCTAAGGATACGGTGATTTTGGGAACAGCAGGCTATGCCTCTCCGGAACAGTTCGGATTTCGCCAGACGGATGTGCGGGCTGACATTTATGCTGTGGGGGTTCTTCTGTGCAATATGCTCACCGGAAAAATGCCGGATGAGGAATTGCCCTCTGATGAAAACATGAGATATATTATTACGAAGTGTACACAGATAGATCCGGGAAACAGGTTCCTGTCGATACAGGCATTGAAAACCCAGCTGTGGGTATCGGCTGGAGGAAAAGCTCCCCAAAGCCGGAGCTGGCCAGCACAGAATGGGAACGGACAGGGCTGGAGTGGAAGGAAGGAGCAGCCGGTGGATGCCACATGGGTTCCGGGATTTCGGACAGGAGTGACCTGGAAAAAGATATTGGCCTGTGTGGGATATGTATTCCTTTTACTGGGAACCGGAATAAATATTTCCGAGGTTGCCGTCGGTGGACCTCTTGCGGTTGTTCTGGAACTGATTGCGCTGACTGTTTATATATGGCTGACATTGATTATTGGCACTAACCTGTGCCGATGGGATCGAAAAATGCCCATTATTCGAAAGCTTCCGCCAGAGTGGAAAATTTCTTTGCGTGTGGTATTGTGTCTCTTTACGCTTTATTTTGGTGCGCTTTTGGAAAATTACGTCAAATATACCATGCTGGGATGGACACCGCCGACGTGACAGATTGTCTAATGAATTACAGAAAATGTGTGCTGCTGGCATACCAATAAAAAAGGACGTTCTATTATAATAAATGCACAGAGCATTTTTACATATGGGAAACTGCCTTTCGGGGAAATCAGGGGTGCCTCAGTAAAACTTTTACCAGCTCAAGAATAGTTTCTCTCTCTTTTGGAGTAGCAGAGGAAAAAAGCTTGAGAAGCAGCAATTCCTGAGAAGAGGCCTCTGGGGTGACAGAATCGCAGAGGAGATAATCAACGGACACGCCAAGAACGTTGGCGATATGAACCAGCGTAGAGAGGGATAGTGTGCGTTCTCCACGTTCGATAAATCCTATATAGGTGGCGGAAACATTGATAAGTTCAGCCAGCTGCTCCTGGGTCAGATTTGATTTTTTACGCTCTTGGCGGATTCTTTTTCCTAATAAAGTCTGATTCATAGCTCCTCCAGTTTTTTACAACTGTAAATGGTGTTACATATATTTTAACCATTTGACAGGAAAAAATTAACAAACTATAGGATGTGAAAAAAGTAACTATTAGTTGCTTTCAGGCAATAAAAATGCTATACTGAATACAAAAAAGACCAAGGAGAAAAATGAAAATGAAAAAACCAATTTACAAAAAATGGTGGTTCTGGGTAATTATCGCTGTGGTGATTATCGGAATCGGAGCTGCGGCAGGCGGGGGAACAGACCATTCCGAGAATCAGACGAGAGAGGAGAACAGCGAGAAGAAGGAAGATAATGAAGATAATGAAGATGATGTGAATGGCGAAGATTTAGATAATGCGAGCGCAGACAAAGAAGATGCAGACAATGCGGATACAGAGAAAGAAGCAGATGCAGAGCAGGAAAATGCAGATGTGCCTACAGAGTATATTTCAGCCCTTAAGAAAGCGGAGAGTTATAGCAGGACTATGCATATGTCCAAGGCAGGAATTTACGACCAGCTTGTGTCGGAGTATGCAGAAAAATTTTCGCCGGAGGCGGCTCAGTATGCAGTAGACAATGTTGAGGCAGACTGGAATGCCAATGCCCTTAAGAAAGCAGAGAGTTATAGCAAGACTATGCATATGTCCAAGGCAGGAATTTACGACCAGCTTGTGTCAGAACATGCAGAAAAATTTACACCGGATGAGGCCCAGTATGCAGTGGACAATGTTGAGGCAGACTGGAATGCCAATGCGCTGGAAAAAGCAAAAAGCTACCAAAAAACCATGAATATGTCGCCGGAGAGAATCCGGGACCAACTGATGTCAGAATACGGCGGGAAGTTTACAGCGGAGGAGGCAGACTACGCAGTAAGCAATCTGGAGTAGACGCAATCTGTTTGCTATATCTATCATAGAGGAGAATACTCTCAGTTCACATAAAAAGAGCGAAAGGAAGAAGTTTAAAGTGCTTCACGACCCCAACGGTGCCTTTCGCAGAAAGGCGGATGATACATATGAAAAGACTCGCAGCACTATTTCTCGCCCTTACGCTGCTGATTTCACTGGCAGCCTGTGGCGGAGAAACAAAAACAACACCAGGCAATAACGATGAAACGAACTCTTCCCAGAGGGAAGACACCAACGATACAGACGAAACCGAAACAAATCCTTCGCAGAGTGAGGGCACCAGCGATACAGACGAAACCGAAAAAAATGAAATCACCTTTACGGAAGTTGTGGCTGTTGACAATGATGAATGTGCGATTAAGATTACCGAAATTGACCCCGACAACATGTGGGGATTCACGCTGAAGGCACAGCTTGAGAACAAATCGGGAGAGAAAACATATATGTTTTCTGTTGAAAGCGCTGCTGTCAACGGCGTTCAGAGTGACCCTTTCTTTGCAACAGAAGTTGCCGCTGGTAAAACAGCCAACGAAGAAATCAGTTTTTCTAATGATGTACTTTTGGAGAATGGCGTTGGTGACTATACAGATATTGAGTTAACTTTCCGTGTTTATGACAGCAATGATTGGTCTGCTGATAATGTTGCAAAAGAAACAATCCATGTCTATCCTTATGGCGAAGATAAAGCGGTTAGCTTTGTCAGAGAAGCCCAGGCATCCGATAATGTCATAATCGACAATGAATATGTTACAGCTATTGTGACGGGCTACGCAGATGATGAGATTTGGGGTTATACCGTCAATCTGTTTTTGCTGAACAAAACCGACAAGAACATCATGTTTAGTGCAGACGAAGCCGCTGTGAATGGATTTATGGCAGATCCTTTTTACGCAGCATCCGTTTCTGCCGGGAAATGTGCATTTAGTTCTATGTCCTGGTCTGATGATACCTTGGAGGAAAACGGCATCACAGATATTGAAGAAATTGAATTCAAATTCAGAGCCTATAATGGGGACGATTGGACTGGCGATGATTTTGCAAATGAGACAATTACATTAAATCCTTAAAAACTTTGATGAGGGTGTTGCAAAATCATCCAAACAGATGATGGCGATATCCATAGGTGATTACGCACCTATTTTGCAACGCCCTCAAATTTTTCCATCTAAATCATTCAACCACAGGCAGCGTTTCTGTATATCTTGTATGATGCTCCAAATATTCAATATGTTCCTGTAATGCAGCATCCTTATTCTCCCATGGTGAATTGGTTCCGGTAGTCCCCTCAGAAGTCTGCTTTGCATAAGGGGAAAAGCCAGCGGTATCCCACACAGAATTATAAGAAGCTTTAACTCTGTCTTTAATCCAAAATCCAGTTGTGTTCGTCTGTGCCGGGGAAGAATTCTGCGGCCATTTTCTGTGCATACCCGGACCAACCCACATTGCCGGTATATTCCATAAAGAAATCATTGTAATTGTAATCAGAAGCAGTTTTGTCCCAGTTTTTGATTTTCTCAACAGCAGCCCGTTCCTTTAGGAGCATATACATGCATTCTGAGCTTCCACCGCTTAGGCCCCAGAGAAAATATTGGACATATGCTTTTTCCAGGGAGGTCTGCAGTTCGTCTTCCCATAATTTTCGCAGACGACCATAGTAAGGGGTGGGGTCATTCATCAGGGCAAACATACCAAAGAGAAAGAAGTGGTAATCGGTGTAGGGCTCCTGCATCCGGCCAGGGTCGGGCTGGAGCTTTAAAAAGGCATTGAATCTTTGATTTTGCTCTGCCGGTTCCATAACCCCGTGATTTCCCAGCTGAGCCTCTTTTTGATAGTCCTCAAGAAGCCGGATTACCATAGGAGAATGGGAGGGCAGCTGCCGAATCATGCGGATTGCATTGGAGTGATCCAGGATATAGCCTTCGGCGCTGCTTCGTATACGGCAGGAAATGATACCGAGCCTACTGGAACATAGAAGCAGGCAGGTCTGAATCCGGCGTGCCTGTTCTACGTCAGGGTTCAAGTCCTTGTAATTTCCATAGGGCCTGTCATAATAAGTAAAAAATTTCTCTAAATCCCGAATGTATTGGGAGCTCCCGAAGCTTTTCGCTTTGGCAAGGGCTCTTTTATACCAGGTCTGCGCATATTCACGGTCAAGAGGGAAGCCGTCAATGCCGGTGTCAAAGTGTAAGGCAAGGATAAAATCCGTCTGCCAGTGATTTGTGTCCGCGTCAAGGGCAGCTTCCAATGCTTTCCGTGTTTCTTCACAGGGATTGTCTCTGTAGCGTTTCAAGGCCTGGTTTGCGGCATCCTCTTCGGGAGTAGATTTGTGTGCTTGGATATGCTTTGCGGTCTCCTCCGCACGTATTTTTGCATTTTTTCTTCGCTGCATGAAAATATAAACGACAAAGATAATAAAAAGAATGAAAATAATTTGCTTCATAATGTTAGGTACCTCCAGCTAAATTGCGTTATCTACCAGTAAAAATAACCTGAGGATGTATTCGCGCTGTAACCCATGGCTCCCATAGAGATATCTTCGTCCCGGATGGTTACCATGTCGCTGTCCTCATCACATATATAATCGGCAGAATGGGTGCCGGTAGAAAATCGACGGTAAGTGTGGTTGTATGGGCCATAGATTGTAGAGGGCATGTTGATGGCAGAAAAAAAGGAGCTTTTTTCCGCTTCTGGTTCATAGATGCTGTCCTCATTTGCATCCCCGTTGAGATGGGAATCTGGCTCCGGTCTTGGTGCGTAGTCTTTATTGGCATCCATAAGCCGGGCAGAAGCCTGGGGATGCTCCATATGGGCGAAAGCGGTACGCTCAAGATAAATCCGGACCAGGGCGTTTCCTTTTTCCTGTGCTTTCAGCAGGTAGCCGTACGCCATCTGAAGGTTCCCGGAATCCGGTCCGCACAGGTCATAGATGTAGTACAGAGCCAGGGCAATCTGCATGGAACCGTCCAAATCCTTTCCTTCCTGGATGTTCTGTTTCACTTTATCCATGCAGGCATCCAGCTCTTTTGTAAAAATTTGCAGAAAGGCGGCGGAGCGGGTTCCTGCCCTGCGCAG
>CAPNGW010000077.1 GCA_948665105.1 uncultured Lachnospiraceae bacterium | reverse complement strand
CCGGCAAAGGTCCGGGTCAGCCCCGTCACCGCGCAGACACAGCCTGCTTCCACTTCCGAAGCCGTCTCATAACCAGTCCCGGAGTAAAGGCGAAGCTGGTCCGCCTTCTCCTCCCACTGACCTTTTGGGTCCGTAAGCACAGACTTGACTCTTAGGCTTCCGCCTGTAATCTTAAGGTGGCTTAAGCGGTTTCCCTGGCTGTCTCTGGATATCTTAAACACCCGGGCTGCAAACTCTTTGGGATACCCCGGGCTGCGGGTATAGCGAGAGATTCCCTCCATAAATTCCTCCACCCCCTGAAGCTTCAGGGCAGAGCCAAAATAGCAGGGAAATACCTTCCGTCTCTGAATCAGCATGGCAATCTGTTCCTCAGTAACTGTGCCGCTGCTTAAGTAAGCCTCCATGACATCCTCATCGCACATGGCCAGACTCTCGTAAAAATCCTCCCTCTCTCTTGTAAGGGAAGTCTCCCGGGCAGCAAATTTGCAGACATCAGAAAAATCCAGGCAGTTCTCGGAAAGCCTGGTTCTCAGTTCTGCTAGGATGGGCTCCTTAAGGACACCCTCCCGGTCCATCTTATTCACAAACAAAAATGTCGGTACCCCATAGCTGATTAACAGCTTCCACAAGGTCTCCACATGGCTCTGGACACCGTCCGCGCCGCTTATAATCAGTACGGCATAGTCCAGCACCTGCAATGTCCGCTCCATCTCCGCGGAAAAATCCACATGGCCGGGGGTATCAAGAAGGGTCACCTGCTTCTCCCCCAGGCGCAGACGGGCCTCCTTGGAGAAAATGGTGATGCCCCGGGCCCGTTCCAGCTCATAGGTGTCTAAAAATGCATCCTTATGGTCTACCCTGCCCAGCTTTCGAAGGGTGCCGCTTAAATATAAAAGACTTTCCGCCAATGTAGTCTTACCCGCATCCACGTGAGCGACGACACCAATTACAAGATTTTCTGATTTCATGGTTGCTCTGCCAGCAAGCTTCCCTTGCCGTGTCCTCCGAATCTGATTGCATACACAAGTTCATTATAGCTTTTCGGGGAAGGTCTGTAAAGGGAAAAGTCCTTGGGTTTTCTCAGTTCTGATTATTGGTAAGCTCGCCCAGAGTGGTTTCCGCCCAGCTGTAATTGGAAAGATAACTGCCCTTGAAAAGCTGCCCATACTCTTCTTTCCCGGTAAGATAGTCATACAAATCACATTTGACCTTTTCCGGAACGATACGGCGCTTTCCGTCCACCGCCTCAATTACATGGGCGATTCCGTATTCCTCCAGGGTGTTTTTCAGGCGCAGGGCAACCTTGCGGTATCTTGAAAGTGTTACGGTATTGGAGGGCTCATCTTCCCACAGAAAGCTGATGGCTTCCTCCGAGGTGATGTATCCTCCCTTACGGTCAACAAGAAGGGCAAACAACTCTTTTGACTTCTTGTTTCGGAATGCAATGGGTTTCTCCCCCACAAATACATCAAAATAGCCGAAGGTGCGTATTGAGACGGTACGGTTTTCCGGAAGGTTCTTCCTTTCGCTCTGCTTCGTGCCTTCCACGGAATACAGCATGACATATCTGGGGGAATTGCTGTTGGGCTCTCTTTGCGAGCATATGGCTTTCATCCGCCGTTCCGCCTTTGTGGTATAGTCAAAGTAGGTAAATTCTGCCTCACCGTTTCTTAAAAGCTCCGCAAATTCCTCGTAGGATGCTTCACTGTAAGCGCCAAAGCTTTCCAGGGGAGTGGATTTCTCCATAAGGGGCAGCCATTCTTCCTTGGTATATCCGAAGAATTCACATATGTTTTCGCTGGCATATAAGGGCTTCACCATACCGTCAGCGGACACTTCAAAGGCAGCCAGCCCATCCGTAAACTGCATCACCAGCTCCTTCATGTTCTGCCTCAGCTTAACATTCTCGGTTCTCAAGGCCTCCGTTTCCACCGATTCAGGTACATTTCGGCAGCAGAAAAAGCTAACCGATTCGTCCACTTTGATAAAAATACCATTGTACTGCTTCATTTCTCCATCGGATGATGTTGCACTGTATGTAATTTGTGGTGGCTTTGCACCCGGCTCATACAGCTTCCTCTGGCAGAAGTCCTGAAAGAAAGCAGCAACTCTGTGGCAATCCCCGGAATCCACAGGGCCCATAATCAGCTTTTCTAAGGCATCATCTATCTGCATCGCAATACCCTCAAAGTGCTTGAACATAGACGAATCCCCAGAGTACAGGCATTTTACGGAATTGGCGTCAAGATTAAATTCAAAAATCTTATCATACACATCGGCAAGGGCTTTCAAATAGCGCTGGGTCTCCGCCTCTTTTCTGGCCTGATGGCGCTTTGTAATATCCATACAGACACTTTGGAATTCCGCTTCCCCTTGTTCGTTTATGCATTTCGTTACCCAGCCAAACACATGTGCCCGGGTTCCGTCGCCCCGAAGCAGGGTCATCTCCCCTGCAATGGGTGCATCGGCAGAGTAAACGCGGCTTAAATACTTTGAAAACCTGCGGCGCTCCTCCATGGGTATCATCAGGAAAATATTGCTCTTGTACAGCTCAAGGTAATCCAGTTCTCCGTCCTTTGCTTCCGGGAAACGAAGGATATCCATCATGGTCTGATTGATGTATGTAACCCTTGGCTGCTTTTCACAGGTGTATTTCAAAAATCCGCAGGGAATGGTTTCATTCAAAAACTGCAGATTGAGATTTTCACTTTTAAGATTGGTGATATCAGTAAGGACAGAGTAGCCCACAAGGGTATTATCATCCAGTCTTTCGGTGGTGACAGTATCTCTTACGAAGAGTATCGTCCCGTCCTTTTTTATCAAGCGATACTCTTCTGTGAGAATCTGCTCCTTCCGTGTTAAATTAGAAATAAATTCAGAATACCGTAAACGGTCCGCAGGGTGCACCAGAAGAGCGTACAGATCCTTGCTTTCATGAAGCAGTTCATTTGCCTGAAATCCCACCATCCGGCAGAGATTTTGGCTTACATAATTCAAATGAGCCGGATCACTCAGTACATACTGATGGAAGCCGCTTATCCTCTGATTCAGTATATCCTCCATATTGGTTCGTATATCATTCATATAAACTCCTTTTTGCAGATTGAGCCTGGCAAATTGAACAAATTGTATTCCTCTTTTGTTCCAGGTTCCCAAGCTAAGAGCCTCTAAATGTTCTGGAGGGGTAATGCAAAAGGGACGCAACTGCCCTCTATGCGCCTTCCATGGCGCAAATCGGGCTTTTGTCGGCATCCATGCCGCCAAATTGCTGATTGTGAGCAGAACATTAAGACGCTCTAAGCTTCTCCACAGTCACAAACCAGAATACAATTTATTCAATTTGCCTATACCAGTCTTGAAAAGCCCCTTTCGACCACAACATCACAATTAATTATAGCAGAACTTCAGCTATTTTGTATATTCCATATTTTATCTTAAGCGGCAAAGGTCCCCCCTGAGTTACTGGTCACGGAGTGAACAGTAACCCCCTGGCCTTTTCTAGCTGAGGCTGCGAAGTACGGTCTTTTGTATTTTCCCACTGATGGTCTTTGGCATTTTCTCCACAAATTCTACCATACGGATCCACTTGTATTCCGCAAGCTTTTGGTTGCAGAAGTCTTTGATTTCAAGCTCTGATTCTTTGGTTTTCTCATAGCCCTGATCCAGCACCACAACCGCCTTAATGGCCTGGCCTCTGAGGGAATCCGGCACACCGATGACGCTGCATTCCACCACGGCGGGATGCTCCATCAAAACATTCTCCACTTCACCGGGGCCCACACGGAAGCCCCCGGTCTTTATAATATCATCAAAGCGGCCGTGGAACCAATAACGGCCCTTTTCATCCATATGTGCCGCATCCCCCGTGTGATACGCACCGTCACGCCATACATACCTGTACTGCTCTTCGTTGTCAAGATACGCTGTAAAAACGCCGGGCTGTCTGCCGGCTTCATCGGGAATCACAACCACCTCTCCCACCTCTCCAATGGCCACAGGCTTGCCGTTCTTTCCCCAAAGCTCAATGTTATAGAAGGGTGACGGTGTTCCCATAGAGCCTTCCACAGCTTCCTTCCCCTTGAAGTTGGCCATTAAAAGGGTTGTCTCTGTCTGCCCGTATCCCTCGCACAGAGGAAGCCCCGTGCGCTGGGTAAATTTGTGAAACACTTCGGGCGACAGCATTTCACCTGCCGTGGAAGCGTGCTTTAATGTGGGCATGTGGGGAATCCCCTTGCGCACAAGATAGCGGTATACCGTGGGAGGTGCACAGAAGGAGGTTACTCCGTAGCGGTTGATGATATGAGTGAGCTGTTTTGGCTCAAAATTATCAAAGTCGTACACCATAACGCCGCTGCCCACAAGCCACTGGCCGTAAATTTTGCCCCAGGATGCCTTCGCCCAGCCTGTCTCCGCAACGGTAAAATGAAGTCCGTTATCCTCAGCCTGCTGCCAGTATTTTGCGGTGACAATATGGGCCAGTGGATAGGTATGCGCATGAATAACGCCCTTGGGATTGCCAGTGGTACCGGATGTAAAGTACAGCATCATGGGATCCGTTGCCAATGTGGGAATGCGTTCCAGCTCTTCCTCTGCTCTCTCCATGGAAGCAGTGAGGTTTTCAAAGCCCTCCACATCCGCCTGTACACACCAAAGCTTTGCAGGTATCTTCGACTGCTCCAGGGCCGTCAGTATCTTTTGGGGCACTTCATTCTGCCAGGTGCAGACAATTGCCTTCACCTGGGAGGCCTTGATGCGATAGACGAAATCACTTACCGTCAGCATATGTGTTACGGGAATCATCACAGCTCCCAGCTTATGCAGGGCCACTGCCGCAAACCAATATTCATAATGGCGTTTCAAGATTAGCATCACCCGGTCACCATGTCCGATGCCTGCACCACGGAACACATTGGCCATTTGATTACTGTACCTCTTTATGTCAGAAAATGTAAAAATGTGTTCTTCTCCCTGGGCGTTGCACCATACAAGGGCTCTTTTATCCGGCGTTTCTTCTGCTATAGTATCCACAACATGATAACCAAAGTTAAAATCCTCAGGATAATTAAGCCGCAGTTTTTCCAAATTACCGCATTCATCGGTAATCTCGTGACAAAAGCTTTGATATACACTCATAATTACTCCTTAATCACTGCACTGGCGCCAATTTTTCTGAATCTGTCATATCGGTTTCCCACAAGGTCCAAATCCTTTGTCAGCACCTCAATTTCCTCCATTAACAGGGTGCGTATACGCTCATAAAATTCCTTTTTACCCATGTCATTCTCAGAGAGGATGCGCTCAATGACACCAAGGCTTTTTGCATCCTCCGCCGTAAGCTTCAGGCTTTCCGCTGCAATTTTGGCCTTTGCAGAATCCTTCCACAGAATACTTGCACATCCTTCGGGAGAAATCACCGAGTAAACGGCATTCTGTAACATCCAAACCCGGTCTGCAGCCGCAAGAGCCAGTGCGCCACCGCTGCCGCCTTCACCTATCAGAATGGAAATCACAGGAACACAGAGAGTTGACATCTCCATCAGGCTTTCGGCAATGGCCTGGCCCTGGCCACGCTCCTCTGCTCCGATGCCGCAATAAGCACCGGAGGTATCAATAAAACAGATAATGGGCCTGCCGAACTTATCGGCCTGCTTCATTAAACGCAAGGCTTTACGGTAGCCTTCCGGATGAGGCGCACCAAAATTACGGTAGGTGCGTTCCTTTGCTGTATGTCCCTTTTCCATGGCTATTACAGTAACAGGAGTTTTGCCAAGCTTTGCAATCCCCCCCACAATGGCCGTATCATCCCCATAACGGCGGTCTCCGTGAAATTCAATAAAGCCTTTGAAAATATTCTTTATATAGTCAAGCCCGGTGGGCCTGTTATTATCACGGGCAAGCTTTACTCGTTCATAGGCTGCTTCATTCATAAAATTGCCCTCCCATCGTGGATTTTCAGAAGCTCAGTCAGATACCTTTTTTGGCTGCCACGGGCAATAATACTGTCGATAAATCCATGCTCCAATACAAACTCCGACTTTTGAAATCCTTTGGGAAGGGATTTCTTTGTGGTCTGCTCAATCACTCTCGCACCTGCAAATCCCACTGTTGCGCCGGGTTCTGCCAAAATGATATCCGCTTCCATGGCAAAGCTGGCGGTTACACCGCCGGTGGTGGGATCGGTAAGCACCACAATGTACAAAAGTCCTGCATCGCTGTGGCGTTTCACTGCCCCACTTACTTTTGCCATCTGCATCAAGGATAAAAGCCCTTCCTGCATACGAGCGCCGCCTGATACGGTAAATCCCACTACAGGCAGGCGGTGCTGTATGGCGTACTCAAAAAGCCTGGTGATTTTTTCCCCCACGGCACTGCCCATACTGCCCATCATAAAGTAAGGCTCCATAACAAACAGACAGCATTTTTGTCTGCCCACCACAGCCGTACCGCAAAGTACGGCTTCCTCCTCGCCGCTGGCGGCACCAACGGTTTCCAGCTTATCCTTATATCCCGGAAAATGCAGGGGATTATCGGACTTCATTCCCCCATACATCTCCTGGAAGCTGCCTTTGTCGGCAATCATCTGAATACGCTGACGTGCTTTCATACGGAAATGATATCCGCAGGGACAGACAAGGTTGTTTGCCCACAGGCGGCTTATAGAAATATCTTTATGACAATTTGGGCAGTTCTTTTCAGGCTCACCGGCATCCCGCTGTACCGGGGCCTTCGTGCGCCCGCCTTCTTCCAACTGATTTTTAGGTTTCAAAAAATTCATCCACGCCATACCATCACCCGTTTCCCATAAAAGTTAAGTCATAATTGCCGGAGGTAAAACGCTCATCCTCCACAATCCGCAGCTGCTCCTCTATATTTGTGGGGATTCCTTCGATTACCAATTCGCAGAGGGAGGCTCGCAGCTTTCTAAGGGTTTCTTCTCTTGTTTTTGCAAACACGATCAGCTTTCCAAGCAGTGAATCGTAATACGGAGAAACCACCGTTCCTTCAATCAGGCAGGTATCAAACCGCACGGACGGACCACCGGGAACGTGGAGCATTTTCAGCGTTCCACAGCCTCCCGCGTTGATGCGGCACTCAATGGCGGAGCCGCTCATGCGTATATCCTCCTGGGTAAAGTTCAAAGGAATGCCGGCAGCGATTCTTATCTGCCATTTTACAAGGTCGTATCCCGTCAGCATTTCGGTGACACAGTGCTCCACCTGCAGGCGGATATTCATCTCCATAAACCAGAAGCTGCCGTCCTTATCAAGGAGAAATTCAAGGGTGCCTGCCCCTACATACCCAATCTTTCTAACGGCGTCAACTGCAAGCTCCATAATCCTCCTTCTCTGTTCATCGTTCACGGCAGGGGAAGGTGTTTCTTCCAGAAGCTTTTGATTTCTTCGCTGTAAGGAGCAGTCACGGTCACCAAGGCACACCACATTTCCATGCTCATCGGCCAGGATTTGCAATTCCACATGCCTTGCAGGAAATATGTATTTCTCAATATATACACTTCCGTCACCAAAGGCACTGATGGCTTCACTGGATGCGTTAAAATAAGCGTCATCCAATTCCTCCGCTGACCGTATCAGGCGGATTCCACGGCCGCCACCACCTGCACAGGCTTTGAGCATAACGGGATATCCAATTCTTTGGGCAGCTCCTTTGGCTTCCTCCACAGATGCCACGGCCCTTGTGCCGGGTATCACGGAAAGTCCCGTTTTGCCAATCAGCTCTTTTAAGATTGCCTTGTCGCTTAAACGCTCCATACTCTCCGGATTGGGACCGATAAATACAAGCCCGTTCTTTCTGCAAAGGCGCGCAAAATGCGGATTTTCAGAAAGAAATCCATAACCGGGATGAATGGCCTGAGCCCCCGCCAAAATGGCTGCGCTGATAATTTGATTTTCATTGAGATAGCTTTCCGAAGCTTCGGGACCGCCGATGCAATAGCTCTCATCAGCAAGGGCTGCGTGCAGGGCATTTTTATCTGCCTGGGAATATACGCTCACCGTAGCTACCCCCATTTCCTTACAGGCTCTGATAATGCGGACAGCGATTTCGCCACGGTTGGCGATTAATATTTTTGAGAACATAATTACTCTCCTGTAATCGCAAAGGAAAATTCAGCAGTTGCACAGAGCTTGCCGTCTACAGTAACAGTTCCTTCCGCAAAATAGAAGGGGTGCTTCGCTCTTTTTATCCGGCACTGTGTTTCCACTGTGTTACCGGGTCTCACGGGGGAACGAAATTTCACATGATTCATCCCCGTGTAAACAGGCAGCTTTCCCTGGCCCATTACATCCTGCATCAATACGCAGGCGGACTGGGCCAGAATCTCACAGAGAATTACACCCGGAACGATGGGATGGTCTGGGAAATGGCCTTTTAAGAAAAACTCATCTCCACGGACGGTGTAATGCCCGATGGCAGTACCGTCCTTCTTCTCCACATCATCCAACAGGAGCATATGGTCTCTGTGAGGCAATATTTTCATGATTTCTTCTTTATTCATATTCCTGCCTCCTGATACGGAACAATTCTGTACCGTATTCCACCACTTGACCGTCCGTAACACGGACCTCGGAAATTACGCCGCCTTCTTCCACGGTAATCTCATTCATCAGCTTCATCGCCTCAACGATGCAAAGGGTCTGGCCTTTCTCCACATGGTCGCCGATTGACACATAGGGATCTGCATTTTCTGCGGGAGCCCCGTAAAACACACCGACTATGGGGGATTTCACGCTGATATAATCCTTCTCCTCCACAGCAGTCTGTGCCACTGGCTCATAAGGGGAATATACAGCTTCATTTGACGATACCGGAGCAGACCGCTCAAGGCGAACCATCTTGTTATCCTCTGTGATTTCAAGGCCGGTAAGCCCAAGCTCTTTCATCAACCCGGCATATTTTCGGATATCAGTCTCATTCATTCCATTACACCTTTCTAAAAGCAAGACAAGCATTGTGCCCGCCGAATCCAAGAGAATTGGAAAGGGCAAGGGTAATCTCTGCTTTTACTGCCGTATTCGGTACACAGTTAAGGTCACAGCTTTCGTCCTGCTCCTTCAAATTGATTGTGGGGGGAATAAGCCCCTCATTCAGTGCATACAGACAAGCCAATGCTTCCACTGCACCTGCGGCCCCCATCATATGACCGGTCATGGATTTGGTGGAGCTCACAAAAGCTTCTCTGGCTTTCTCCTCCCCAAGGGCTTTTTTGATGGCAGCCGTCTCAAGTACATCGTTCATGGGCGTGCCGGTGCCATGGGCATTCACATATACCATATCCCCTTGGGTGAAGCCTGCTTCTCTCATTGCGTCTGCCATTGCCTGGGCACCGCCCCGGGCGTTTGGATGAGGCGCTGTG
>CAPNGW010000076.1:3690-9415 GCA_948665105.1 uncultured Lachnospiraceae bacterium | reverse complement strand
GATCTCCAGCGCACTGCTGCCGCCGTGAGTCTGATTCCCGGATGCCAAAGCTGTGCCGTCCCCGCCCTGTCCAAAGGAATCCAGCTGGCTTTCAAAGCCACCGTTCCTTAAAAGGTTTATTGACGTGCCGTCCTGACTGTACACAAACGCATCGTCAAAATAAATATCTCCCACATTTCCATCTGCCACCTCGAACTTGATTACGTGCTCATTGCAGCCGGGCGCTGCATCTCCGGAAAAAATCACCTTCTGCCAGCCGGTCTGGGCCTGGGGGCGGACCAAAAGATTTTGATCCCCTCCTCCCTTCCGCTCCAGAACAATCAATGTTTTATCCGCGTCTGCCGCATCGGACAGATAGACCCAGATGCCGGCGGTGACGGCAGCCTCCCGGTTATAGATATCATTGAGACCGCTGAAGGCATACGCCGTTGCCGTTCTGCCCGCAGCCACTTTCATACTTCTGCTTCCGCTGTGCACAAACTCTGTGGCGGTATTAATCTCCACTTCATTTTTTCCCCAGGCCTCCGCTTCATCGCCTCCGCCGTGCTCAAACCCTGCATTGTTTACCAGATTAATTCCCTGCTCTCCGGTAATCACTCTGCCTCCGATATCTGATTCGGCGGCCATAAAAGCCCTCATGGGAAAACCGGCGCTCAACAGTGTGCTGCACAGGCTCACCGTCAGGAGCAGGCTGGACAGCTTCTTCCATCCCTTCATTTTCACCCTTCCCTTCTCCTTGATGTTTTTCTTGGTTCCTTGTATCTGAAACTTCCCTACTCAGAGGTGGTGGCATCCAAAATTGCCTTATCCACAGAACCACTGACCGTATCTGACAATGTGGTCCAGGGGGTGTCCATGGCCCGGTACTCCACATTTCCATCGGCTATGGGAATATTCCTGGGCCACAGAATCTTGGTGGGCATATCGTTGATATCCAGCACCGCTTCGGCCGCCTCTCTGGAAAATCCTTTCTCCATCCAGTCGTCTATCTGGCTCTGTCTTGCACTCTCCGCCTGGGGATCCACATTTAAAAGACTGTCATACTGCTCCGCCAGCACCAAAAGGGCCGCTCCCTCCGGATTCTTCGCCCCCTTCATCAGCCAGATATTGTCTGTCAGAGAGGCCTGGTACTGCCCATCGGCTCCACTGTACTTTGGCATAGGCACGATACCGATTCCATCCGTCTCCCACAGGGCCGCATAATCCACATAGCCCCGGTAATCGTTGGTATATACGAAGGCGGCCTTTCCATTCAGGAACTCCGATACCGGATCCCCCAGACTCATGAGCTGGGAGCCGTTGTTGCCTATTTCGTACAGAAAGTTGGCGGCATCCTGAATCTTCTGGCTCTTCATGTTATTGATAAACTGGTTGTTCTCATACTCAATGTGAAGCTCACCGGTACTGGCAAACAATGCCAGGGGAAAATCGCCGGTATTTACAATGCCATACACATCTGTAATGCCGTCTCCGGTGGTATCCATGGTGGTGGCATCCAGGTATTCCCTGAACTTCTCCCAGGTCCATTCTCCCCTTTTCTGCAGCTCCATGGGCTCTTCCAGCCCGGCTTCGGAAATCAGCCGCTGGTTATAGAACATCACTCCCAGATTGTGGCTCTTTGCGGTGATATTGTACACCTTGCCGTCATAGCGCATCTTATCGATATCCTCCAGGGAGCCCGTCTCCTGCCATACGGGATTGTCAAAATCCACATAATCATCCCAGGGCTGTACCAGATCCTTCATCAGGAACGCCGGAAAGCTCTTGGCCTCCCCGATTACAATGTCCGGAATCTCTCCGGCAGCAATCAGCTTATAGAGATTCTCGTAATAATCTCCGGTGGAAAGAATCACTTCCACTTCCCCGCCATAATAGTCCTGGAAGCGGTAGCCCTGCCAGTCATAAAGCTTCTCTGGCACATATTCCCCCCAGCAGTAAACCGTAACCTTTTTCTCAGCAAGCTCTGCCTGAGGCATCCCGGTCACATCGATGGACGTCCCCTCCACATAGCTGCGGTCCGCCTGTCTGTTATCCTCACCGCCGCCTTGGGGCTCCCCGTTCTCAGAGCTTTCCCCCTGTACCTTCTGCCCGCCGGGGCTGTCAGTATCTGCATCCCCTCCTTCGTTTGTCTTCCCGCATCCTGCCAGTAACAGAATTGCCATGGCACCTGCCAGAATCCGTTTCCATTTTAAGTCCTTCATGTTCTCACTCTCCTTTTCTCTTTATCCTACCAAACCAGAGCGTTCAATGCTCTCGGTAAAGTACTTTTGCAAAAACAGATACATTATCAGGGGCGGCAGAATCGCCAGCAGCACCCCCGCCTGTAGAATCAATATCCCCTCCTGGGGGCTTTGGTTAATCTCATACTCCATAATATGGCTGATATTATCCTTTAACATATATAACCGGTTCATCACCGTACTGTAGCCGCTCATAAGAGACGAGGTATACACATAATCATTCCAGTACCATACCACGGAGAACAGCACCGCCGTCAGGTAGGCTCCTCCCGCATTGGGCGCCATCACCCGAAGGAATGTCCAAAAGGCCCCGCAGCCATCCAGGTAGGCCGCCTCCTCCAGCTCCTTTGGAAGCCCCCGGAAAAACTGACGGAACAGGAAAATAATTACACCGGACCGAATCCCGTTTCCCAGCATAGCCGGCAGATAGAAGGCCAGGGGATGGTTCAAAAGATTGATATTGGCCGGCTGCCCGGTAACTGCGCCAAAAAGACTCACAAGCCCCAGGGGGTCAAAGTATCTGAAATTCATATAATTGGGAATCATCACTGTCTGGGGTGGTACCAGAATAGTCAAAAGCACCATTCCAAATATAAGGCCGCTCCCCCGGAAACGGTATCTGGCCAGCCCATACCCTGCCAGGGAACAGGAAATCACCTGCAGCAGGGAGGATACCGACACCAGTATCAGGGAATTCTTCAGGGATACCCAATAGTCCAGATACCCCAGGGCATTTTTGATATTCGTAAGAACCAATGTCCTGGGAACCAGAATCACCAGGGGATCATAAAGCTCACTGGCCGGCCTAAAGGCAATGCTGATGCTGTAAAACAGCGGATACAGCACAATCACCCCAAGCCCCAGAAGAAGCATAGTCCGCAGCGTACTCTTCCCCATCCGTTTCAGCCGTACCGGCAAAAGGGCCGGATCCCTGTTTATCCTCCGCTTCATCTCTCATCCTCCATATAGACAATCCGCCGGTTCACCAGGCGGTACACAATCCCCACAAACAGAAGCACAACCAGAAGATACATCCAGGAAAGTCCTGCCGCATACGAAAAATTCATATTGGAGGACTGCTGGTTCACCAGCCGGATTACAGGGTTTACACTTGTGGTGCAATAATCTATGATTGTAAAGATTACGTTCATCAGAATCATGGGAGAAATCAGCGGGAATGTAATCTTCCAGAACGCCTCCCAGGCCGTACAGCCTTCCAGACCGGCGCTTTCATATAATTGTTTCGGAATGGTGTTAAGACCCGCCAGGAAAATCAAAATCTGTACCCCCGAATTCCACACCAGATTAAAAATGTCATAGACAAAGGGAACCAGCATATCCACAAGCCAGTACGGGATTCCCATGGCTATCAGGATGTCATAGCTTCCCAGTCCCTGGAACAGCCCACTGCTCTGTGAACCGCTCATAATCTCGGCAGACAGATAGTCGGTACTTAAGATTTCAACAATCACACCGCTGACAATAATCACAGGCAGAAAAAACAGCGCCCGGGCCAGCCCTCTCCCAAAAAATTTCTGATTCAGGATTACCGCAATGAACAAGGAAAACAGCAAAATAATGGGGGCCTGAACCACCATATCCCTGGCGGAGGATACGATGGTCCGCACATACTGTGGGTCCGTAAACAGTGCCTCCTTAAAGTTCCTAAGACCCACAAACTCAAGGACCAGTCCAGTCTCGGTCATCTTCATGGAGGAAAACGCATACCGAATCGACTGGCAGAAGGGCACAAGGAAGAACAGGAGGAAGCCCAGAAGGAACGGGAGGCAAAAATACAAACCGCTCCGGGCACGCCGTGCCGAAAAAGAATTCCTTCGTTTTCCCTTTTTCATCAATGGCCGCTCCATCCTTCCCCACTCCTTTCCATTCGATATCCCCAGGCCTCCAGCTCTTCTCCAGCCACATCTGTGGGCGCATCTCCCTTATTTACAGTGACAACCCAGCCGTTCTCGTACCAGGTACGCGCCACATGGGGCGCAAGAATCTCATGCTTTACCACAGGAACGCCGGAAATCCGGCTTATCATCGGTGCAAATTCCGAAAGCTCCTGTAAAATCAGCTCCTGGTTCCTGTTCCAGTCAGCTCCATAGAGCTGCTCCAACTCCGTTCCCTGGAGAGAGGAGGTGTCTCCTGCCAGCTCATATTGGATGAGGGAGCCTGTCTCCAGGGCCAACAGCAGTGCGCTTCTCCGATTTTCCTTTCGGTTCACCGCCTCTCCCGCATAGTGCTTCAAGCCGCTTAAAGCCATCTGGTAAAAGGGAACCTCACAGTCTGCCAAATCCAGGCTGCTCCCCTGATCCGGTCCATTGTAGACAAACTGCACATCCTTCAATCCTCCATAGTATCCCCCATTCACCATCAGGGGATAATCCACGGCCAGCGCCGACAATGCCTGAGCAAAATTTTTCTCTGTGGTATCTCTGGAGCTCACCTGTCCTTTCCGGTAATTCCCATAGCTTGTGTCGGCAAGATCCTCCACCGCAATTCCGGCGAACCCGTATCCATCCAGGGAGCTTGCAAGCTGCTTTGCCCGTTCCATAACCACCGCTCCCTCCAGGAGGTAATAGCATGGCCGGTTACGGTCTGCCGCGTTGCTGGACCTGAAATAGCTGTACTGGGCTGACAGCTCATTGGCCAGACTGCGGATGGCATCCTTCTTCAGGCGGATACCCTTTCCCGACTTTTGCACCCTGGCAAAGGGCTCCGACAGAAATACGGGAATATCCTGTTCCCTTAGCTGCTCCGTCAGCTCCTTTAAGGCATCCTTCCCGCCCATGGGCTGAAAGGCACCCACCCCATACCCTTTCACGGTATTCACATCCCAGGAAGCCAGCCGCACCACCGGCGCTGTCTCAATCTCCCCGGCAATCTGCTCTGCAATCTCTTTCGCCTCCTCACAGGAGGTAATCTGCTGCTCCTTATCGTACAGGGGTACGCCAAAAAGCTTCTGCTTTCCATTGACAGCGCCGTAAATGCTTAACATGACGCTGGTCCCAGCTGCATCCGCCGTCTCCATCCCCCGACTCCTTAAGTACTCCCGAAGCATTGACGCCATCTCCGAATATCCGCCCCCCTCTTTCCCAAAGAGGAAGGTGACCTCCAAATCCGACATGATACCGTCATCCTTCTGGATTACTGTCTGGAATACATCCTCCGCAATATGCTGTTCGTCCTGCTCCCGCAGCTGAAATACGGGATAAACACGGTTGCGGATGGTTTCATTGCCGTTTGTGGCCGCCCTGATTCGGGCCTGGGGTGCGCCGCTATTGATGATGGCCAGAGCGCTTTGTCCGTCCCGATAGATTCCGAATACCGGAAGATGGATGTCCTCCCGGGCCACCGCATAGGCTTCATACAGGAATGCCTTGTTGCTGCCATATACCGGCGCATCGTACACGCCGCTTCTGCCGTTATTAAAGTTCATGAGGGCTCCGCAGCCATCCGGAATCAGCAGGTAGCCCTCC
>CAPNGW010000076.1:0-3680 GCA_948665105.1 uncultured Lachnospiraceae bacterium | reverse complement strand
ATTGGGTGCCAGCGCCAGCTGGGTAAAGACAAATCGCTCCGTCTCTTCCATACGGTCTATGGGAATCCGAAGCTTCAGCATGTCATCCTCCAGAACAGCCTCCACCGCAAACCCAAGGCCGTTGTCCATGGCATAGGTAATGCGAAGCCCCCCGTCCATCTGCTCCACCTTGCGTCCCTTTGCCATCTCCTCCGACGCCGTGTAGAACTCCGTCTCCTTCTTCAGCTCCAAATCGTAATAAGCGCCTGTCACCAGCGACAGCAGCTTTAATCGTATGGGGCCCTTGGCATCCCCAAGCTCCTCTGCCGAAACGGTAGTAGAATACTCTGCCTGGGTCTTTCGCTGGGAAAGGTACAGCTCCTCTGTTCCAGGTATCGTTGAGAGCGTCAGCTCCTCCGTCTCGGCAGCAATCTGCCTGCCAGAGGAATCCGGTTGTATTGAATTTTCTGCCAGAACCTGCCTGGGGCTTATGCACCCCAGCAGGCATACGGTCAAAAGCACCGCCGCTTTTTTCTTCATATCCTCACATCCTCAGTGTCAACTCATTGTAAATAGTCAGAAACAGCTTCAGCACGTGCTCAAAAAGCACTACCATCATAAACAGCAGAAATACGATAATCAGCATTCCCAAAAGTGTCAAAAGAATATTCCCGCAAGCTCTTCCCAGGTCGTAATCGTGTACCGTGGTGATGACCAGCAGCAGTAATATGCCACTCCAGACAGCTCCTGCCAGTCCCAGAAACACAAGGAACGCCTGCTCCTCAAGCACAAACACATGGCTGAGTACCAGAATTGCCGTCTGGGAAAGGAGATAGGGAAGCAATACATACGCCAGGCTGCAGTAAATGGTTCTCATGGAGCCCTTCCCCTCGGACAGGGTGCTCACCGCCCAATTAGATACGGTAAACAGCACATAGGCGCCCACGGTACTCACCAGGGGAAGAAATACGTTGAAGTTTTCCGTATGATTCTGGTGAAAGGCAAATCCCGTTCCAAAGAACTTGACAATTTCCAGCACAAACCATGCCAGAACTACCCCGGTGGAAAAACGTACCGACAGCCTTCTTTGGTACAAAAGCTCGTCAAGGGTTTGAAAGGGCGCTCTCAGCATGGCCAGGTGGCCAAGCTTTCCCTTTCCGCCTATGCGCTTCCTTCTCCATCTGTGTATTCCATAGATGCATCCAAAGGCTATTGCCGCCATGGGCAGCAGCCAGGCAAAATGCCGTCGCATTACCAGAAACCGGTACTCTTCAAAGGCCTCGGAATACTCCTTTCGGTCTCCTCCCTTCCGGAAATTCTCAAGGGCTTCCCCGAACTGCCCCTTCTGCATCAGCGCCTTGCCAATTCCTGTATATGCAATCTGGCAGTAGCTGTTTCTGGTCAGCACCTGCTCCCACAGGGGCCGGGCCTTCTCATATTCCCCACGGTTATAAAGCATCAGCGCTTCATGGAACAACTCTCCATATTCCGTCCGCTGGTATCTGGTAATGTCCATGCTCTTTGAGTCCAGCACATAGATGCTGCTGCCAATGCTTTCTATGGCCGCAGCCTCCTCCACCGTACCCAGCTGGCTTCCCTTTCCGCCAAAGACGCCAAGGAGGATTCCATTCTCGTCATAGAGGAAAATTCGTCCTCTGGCAGCATCCAGCACACTTAGGATTCTATCCTCCTGAATATTCACATCCACAATCTGGCTTACATTGGCCAGCCCTCTCACCCATTGGCTCTGGGGGATATGGTCTCCAAACATCAACTCCTTGCCATCCCAAAGTCCCTTGCCGGAGGGATTCAGACGACGCACCCGGGTGCTCTCACTGATGGCATTCCTGGAACAGGTATAGATAAAATTCTCACCGTCAATGTCAAAGCTGGTGTAAGCCATGGGCACGAAGCGGTCCATGGCGTTCTTCTGCTCCTCTGTGAGCAGTCGTTTCCAGCTCTGGTCCAGCATCATCTCCACGGTCATCTCCACTTCATTGGTACCGTAAAATCCCAGGAACTCCCCCTGCTGTGAGAACATTACCGCCCCGGCGTACATCCCGTCTACCAGAGCGTAAACATTGCCGCCGCTGTCCGCCACCACCCGGGTCACCACAAAGGGGATACTGCTGTCATAAGCTGCCGCCTGGGGCTTTTCATACTGCATATTCCGTTTTCCATCCCAGCCAAAGCGCTCCACTCTCTGATTGGCCATATCCGTAATATAAAGCCCCTCCGGACCCACAAACAGCCCACCCGCCTGGCCAAAGGTAAGTACATTGCCCGCCTCGTCGTAAAAGCTCATCTGCTCCAGGGGCTTAAGCTCCTGGTCAAGCACACATACCTGGCTCTTTGCAGCATCCAGAACATACAGCTTTTCTTCATATGCATAGAAATCCGTCAGCAGGGCAGGCTCCTTGATATTGCCAAAGCTCTGCTTTCCCAGAGGTCGGTACAGAGCCGGCGCCGCCTGCTCCTGTTTCCCGCTATCATAGGTATAACCCCCGTAGGGTACGTCATTCGCCAGCACGGTACTGCCCCTTCCACAACCCAAAAGCAGCACCAGCGCCAGCAGGCCAATTATCTTTTTCACCATCGCTTACTCCTTAATCCCGGAGGCAGACATTGTTTCAATCACCCGGCTCTGCACCAGCAGGAAAAACAAAACAGGCGGTATAATCAGGATTACTGAGGCCCCGGCTCTGGCCGTTCCACCCGCTGCAATCTGGTTTAACACTGTAGGAAGCACCTTATACTCTTCTTTGTAGATATAGGCTGCACCCGCCCCGGCCCACAGAGATTGAAAGGTAAAGATACTCAAGGTCAGCCAGGCCGGCTTCACCATGGGCATCACCACACAAAAGAAGGTGCGAAAGGTGCCTGCCCCGTCCATGCGTGCCGCCTCCAGGATACTCACAGGAATCATCTGCAGGATAAACTGACGCATCAGAAACAGTCCCAGGGGCGCCGCCAGCGCAGGCAGAAGCATGGCTCTGTAGGTATTCAGCATCCCGGTTCTTGACAGAATCAGATACTGGGACACCATAAGCACCGGGCTGGAAAACAGCAGCGCTTTGACGATGATATGATTCAAAAGCTTAGCCCCCGGAAAGCTTCCCACCGCCAGGGCATATGCCGCCATGGCGGCAATAATCACATAGACCACCGTTCCCACCACCGCCACAAACAGGCTGTTAAACAGATACCGGCTGAAGGGAACCCAGAGACTGTCCGTCAGCTGGAACAGCTTTTCATAGTTTTCCATGGTGGGATTCACCACCAGAAAACGTGGTGGAAAAGCATATAATTCTTCCAGCGGCTTTAAGGATTGTGCCACGGAATATATCAGGGGCATGGCCGAAAATGCACATGCCAGAAGCAGAATCACAAAAATAAAGATTGTACCTGTTCTGGAGCGAACACCGCGTATTCTGCCTCTTCTTTTGTTACGATACCGGTTTGCTACCCAATAAGAGCCCTTCATCTTCTCCCCCCTCAGTCACTGTACTTTCTTAAAATCTTCTGCACTGCACTGTTAAATACCAGCATCATCAGAAACAACAGCACCGAAATGGCACAGGCATATCCCATCTCATTGCGCACGCTGGCCATGTCGTTCATATGAGTCACCAGTGTAGACGCCGCATACTCGGTGGAAATACCGCCCACGGCTGCACCTGCCGCTGTCAGCAGCTGCTGTC
>CAPNGW010000075.1 GCA_948665105.1 uncultured Lachnospiraceae bacterium | reverse complement strand
CGGGAAAACGCCACCCTACCCTAGGCGATAATGTGATGGTCAGCGCCGGGGCTAAAATTATCGGCTCCTTCACCATCGGAGAGAATTCCAAGATAGGCGCAGGGTCAGTGGTTCTTGAGGAGGTCCCGCCCAACTGTACCGTGGTGGGTGTGCCGGGCCGGGTTGTCAAACGGAACAATGTAAAGGTGCCCGCAAGCGATATGTGTCAGACGGATTTACCAGACCCCGTTATGGAGGACATCAATGTGCTGCAAAGAGAGAATTCTGCTTTATGCAATCGCATAATAGATATGGAAAAGGAATTGAGAGCGTTGCGCTGCAAAGCGTGTGAGGAGGAAAAACATGAAAATCTATAATACTTTGAGCAAACAGAAGGAAGAATTTATCCCCGTGGAGGAGGGCAAGGTCAAGATGTACGTCTGCGGGCCCACCGTCTACAATTACATTCACATCGGAAATGCCCGCCCCATGATTGTCTTCGACACCGTGCGCCGGTACATGGAGTATAAGGGCTATGACGTGAATTATGTATCCAATTTTACAGACGTGGATGATAAAATTATCAAAAAAGCTATGGAGGAGGGGGTTCCCTCCCAGGAAATTTCCCGGCGTTACATCGCCGAGTGCAAGAAGGATATGGAGGGTATGAATGTAAAGCCCGCCACTACCCATCCTCTGGCCACCGAAGAAATCGACGGTATGCTTCAGATGATAGAAAATCTCATGGAAAAAGGGTATGCCTATAAGGTGGAGGACGGTACGGTTTACTTCCGCACCCGGAAATTCCCGGAATACGGCAAGCTGTCCCACAAGAATCTGGATGACTTGGAGAGCGGCCACCGGGATGAGGCTCACGCCGTGAAGGTGCAAAGCGCAGACGGGAAGGAGGACGAATTTGACTTCGTGCTCTGGAAGCCCAAGAAGGAGGGGGAGCCCTATTGGGAGTCTCCCTGGTGTCAGGGCCGCCCCGGCTGGCATATAGAGTGCTCCGTCATGGCCAGGAAATATCTGGGAGACCAGATTGACATTCACGCCGGCGGCGAGGACTTGATTTTCCCTCACCACGAGAACGAAATTGCCCAGAGTGAAGCGGCCAACGGGAAGAATTTTTCCAAGTACTGGATGCACAACGGATTTTTAAATATTGATAACAGGAAGATGTCAAAATCTCTGGGAAACTTCTTCACTGTGCGGGAAATCAGTGAGAGATACGATTTGCAGGTGCTTCGGTTCTTCATGTTAAGCGCCCACTACAGAAGCCCTCTCAATTTCAGTGCGGAGCTGATGGAGGCGGCCAAGAGCGGTCTTATGCGTATCATAACGGCGGCGGAGAATTTAAAGCATTTAAAGGGCATAACGGCTGTACAGGAAATGACCGCAGAGGAAGAGAAGCTTTTTGCGGGAAGTGACGTGTATGTATCCAAGTTCGAGGCGGCCATGGAGGACGACTTCAACACGGCAGATGCAGTTTCTGCAGTGTTTGAGCTGGTGAAATACTTAAACACCCACGCAGCTTCTGATAAGTCCGCAGAACTTTTGGGAAAATTCCACCACCGGCTGACTTCTCTGTGTGATATTCTGGGCATTATCGTGGAGCGGGAGGAAGAGATTTTGGACAGTGCCATCGAAGCCCTTATCCAGGAGCGAAAGGAAGCCAGAAAGGCGAAAAACTTTGCCAGGGCCGATGAGATTCGGGATGAACTTCTGCAGAAGGGAATTATTTTGGAGGACACCAGAGAAGGAGTAAAATGGAAGCGGGTATAAACACATTTATTATGGAAAAATTCGGTCTGGAGCAGCAGGATATTCGTACGTATTCGCCGCTGACACTGGCTTACATCGGCGATGGCATCTATGACCTGATTATCCGCTCCATCGTGGTGGGACAGGGCAACACCCATGCCAACCTCCTTCACCGGAAGACCAGCAGTCTGGTGAAGGCCAAAGCCCAGTCGGAATTGATTGAAGCATTGCTGCCGGAGCTTACCAAGGAGGAGGAGGCCGTTTACAAGCGGGGGCGCAACGCTCATTCCCCCACCATGGCCAAGAATGCTACCATGTCTGATTACCGGCGGGCCACCGGCCTTGAAGCCCTGATGGGGCATTTGTACCTGAAAAATGAATTTGACCGGATGGTGGAGTTGGTGAAGCTGGGCTTATTGCGCACCGGAAAATGGGAGGGAGGAGAACAGATTTGAGATACGAGGAATTAACCATTGAGGGAAGGAATGCGGTGCTGGAAGCATTTCGCTCCGGCAAACCTATAGACAAGCTGTTTGTGCTGGACGGCTGCCAGGATGGTCCCATAAAGTCCATCACAAGGGAGGCCAGAAAGCACGACACCATTATCAATTATGTGACGAAGGAACGGCTGGACCAGCTCTCCGAGACGAAAAAGCATCAGGGCGTCATAGCTTTTGCGGCGGCTTATGAGTATGCAGAAGTGGAGGACATGCTAAAGCTCGCGGAGGAAAAAGGGGAGCCGCCTTTTCTCTTCCTCCTGGACAATATCGAGGATCCCCACAACCTGGGAGCCATTATCCGTACCGCTAATCTGGGCGGGCCTTACGGCCACGGTGGCAAAAACCTCTGCAGGTGCCTTAAACTACACACCTGTGGCAAAGGTCACCAACCTGTCCAATACGATTACAGAGCTGAAGGCCAAGGGGCTGTGGTTTGTGTGTGCTGATATGGACGGCGTCAGGATGTACGATTTGGATTTGAAGGGTCCCATTGGACTTGTGATTGGCAGCGAGGGCGAGGGAGTCAGCCGGCTGGTCAGGGAACAGTGCGATTTTGCGGCAGCTATTCCCATGAAGGGGGATATTGATTCTCTGAATGCCTCCGTGGCTGCCGGAGTACTGGCCTACGAGATTGTGCGCCGGAGGCTCAATGGCTGACGAAAAGGGTTATACAGAGCTTTGGACTGTGAGGGGGGATAGCATGGATTCTTATGAAGGTATCAGCGATGAAGAGCTGATTCGTAAGCTGCGAAGCGGAAACGGAGAGCTTATGGATTATATCATGGATAAATACAAGTTCCTGGTTCGCAAGCGCGCCAATGCCATGTTTTTAATAGGCGGAGAAAATGAGGATTTGATTCAGGAGGGCATGATAGGCCTGTTCAAGGCTGTCCGGGATTTTCGGGAGGACAGGGAGAGCTCCTTTGCCCAGTTTGCAGACCTGTGTGTATCCCGCCAGATTTTCAATGCGGTGGAGGCTTCCCGGCGGAAAAAGCATCAGCCCTTAAATTCTTACGTGTCTCTGAATGCCGAGGACGGAGAGAGCGGAGCCATGTTTCTGGACATGCTTATGTCCCTTGACGCCGCTGACCCGGAGCAGCTGGTCATTGACAGGGAAAACGCGGCGGCCATGGGCGAGAGGATAGATAGGACCTTCAGCAGGATGGAGAAGACGGTGCTGAGCTACTATCTTAAGGGCATGAACTATGTGGAGATTGCAAAAGTCATGGATAAGAAGCCAAAAGCCATCGACAATGCCCTCCAGCGCATCCGGGGAAAGCTAAACAGCAGGGAGTAAGAAATGATACAGAGGAATGATATTTTATCCATACCGTACTTAAAGAAGGCTGCATTCTCCGGCAGTTTTCAGGGAATGCGGTACCGTCTTAAGAAGAAGGAAGCAGAGACAGAACCGGCAGAGGACGGCAGAGAGCCGGCCCGGGAGACGTTCCTTGGCGTAACAGCATGGGAAGGCCCCTACAGCTATGAAGCCACCCCAAAGGATGGAATGGAAGAGCGGGATTTCCCCTTCTCGGAGGAAGGAATCATAGAGGCTGTGGACTGGTTAAATCAAATGTGGCAGGCCCAGCCGGAGCGTTGGAAGAAAGCAGCCGGCAACTGGTAACAGGTACAGCAGCCAGGAACGCTAAGAAATCGTTAACAAAAGGCTGTACCACTGGTAATTTATGTAATCCGTGTTATAATGTGAATGTAATGAATAAACCTTCAAAACATTACTTTCTCAAAAATGCCCAAAGAAGAACCGGCTGCCGCTAGGCGCCGGTTCTTCTTATTGGTATGTTATTAAGGTGTCAATGACTGCCTGGGCAGTTTCTTTCTCTTTCTTGTTTTATCCACGGAGCCATAGGCCTTATAAGTCTCGATAGGATTTCAGCCTGAGCTCTATCATGGCCTTTTCGTATCCTAAAACCCGTGAAAGCTGTTCTACAGTATGACAGTAGTTTTCCAAAATCACTTCGTCCGGAATCAAAAGATTGACGGCAAAGGTGTCGGCTTCAATCTCCATTTTGTCTACAGATAATCCTGTTTCGGACCGCAAAAACGGCGTGGAAGCCTTTGGATGTATAACGGCATGTCCAAGCTCATGAGCGCAGGTATATTTTTGTATATGCCTGTCCAAATTGCAATTAATGTGTATCTGCTTCATTCGAAGCGGTTTGTTATAATATCCTCTTATTGTCCCGAGTTCTTCAAATAATACGGAAATATTCAAGTGGGCGGCCAGTTCAAACGGGTTGGATGTACCGTATTTTTTTATCAAAGACGAGACGGTATCTTTGACATTCAAGCTATCACATCCTATTCGTTATTCGTTTTGTATTTCTTTGGCGTAAATTTCTGTTTGGCATTTATTTTGGCAATTCTAATGCTGTTTTCTAAGCTGGCTTTGAGCAGTTCCTTGGTTTCTTCATCCAGTGGTTCCCCGGAAAACATAAGAGCTTCCTGACTGTTTTCAAGGTCAGACAGTGTACGTTCCAATCTTTTGGCAATGTCGCGATTATCTTTTTTTGTGAGTACTTCCGGGGAAGCTCCATTGAGAAGATAATCCATGCTCACTCCAAAATATTTTGCTACAGCGTTTAGCTTTTCAGCATTTGGAACAGACTTGTCCCATTTTACAATGGTGCTGTTTCCAAAGCCTAAGGTTGCTTCTAACTCTGGCAGGCTTATGCCACGCTCAGTGGCCAGTTTCTTTATGCGCTCCTTAAGTGTCATGCAGGTGCTCCTTTCTGTAGGAGAAAAAAATCTCGAAAAAAGACTTGACAGCAAGAATATATTCTCGTATAGTAGAGGAGTAAAGAGAAAATATTCTCGTAAACTTCCTAAAAGCAGCCGCATAAGCGCTAATTTAAAAACTGCATAAGAATATTTTGTTGCTTACCATTATAATAGAATATTTTCTTCTAAAAGTCAATAAAAAAGATAGTTTTCTTGAAAGGCGAAAATCAGTTGATGAATGCACAGAAGGGAAAGGGGTGATGGATATGGGAAAATCAATTGCATTGGCAGGCATTATACAGTCTGTAGGAAACCAGAAGATAGTTATGCCGGATGGGTTTTGGGATGAATGGAACCGCGTGTGCCAGCGGTATCGGAAATATGAGTGGGTAAAGAATTATGGCCCTGGCGTAAATAAGCTGGTTCCGATAAAGAGAGGACGAAATGCCATCAGGAAGCAGGAAGAGGAAAAGCTGTGAAAACAGAGAGGAGGAATAGCTTTGACAGTATATGATTTGTTTTCGGTACAGAGAAACACAAACAAATTGAAATCGTTATATTTGGAACTGGAAAGCCTTGAGAATTTTAACCCATACAAGAAGAACATTATATCAGACATGCCCAAAGGCTCCAGGGGTTCCAAAGGAAAAGACTTCTCTGAATGGTACGTGGAGGAGAAGGATAGGATTGAACAGGAGATAGAGCTCTGTAAACAAAGGATTCAGCAGGACCGGGAGATGATAGACGAGTTCATCGGTGAGGCTCCGTATCCGGAATGCGACATCATTCAGTTTAGGGTGATTAATGATTTGGGATGGTATGAGATAGGCGAGACACTACATATGGACAGGCGGACAGCCTCCAGGAGATTCTATGATTATGTACAGTCTAAAAACTTGCCCGCAATGCCCGTGGCAGATGTGGTATAGTATAAACTGTAGAAAAGCAGATAAAACAGATTTGCTTTTTCCCTCTTAGTTAGGGTAATCAGGACGCCTGGAAAACCAGGCGTCCTTTTTATATCATAGGACAGTTCTCTGAACTTGCCTATGATATAAAAAACGCTCCGCTGTGGAAGCGCACGCAAATTATACACAAATTTGACCGCCCGAAGTCGTAAAACTACGGAACCAGTGGAAGTGACCTCGCAAAAGACTATGGAGAAAGGAGGAAAGGTGAAAAGAATAAAGGAAAGGCTGTGGCTATCCCCAAGGTAAAAGCGGCCAATAAAGCGGGGCTTACAACATTGGAAAATCAGGCGCTGGAGGAAAGTACAAAAAGCCGCCGTACGAAAGGAGTTGAGATAATGACACCGCAGATGGAGTTTATGAAGCTGTTTATCAAAACAGCAGAGGAGCACTGTAATCTGGACACGGGAATATCCTTACAAGAATTACCCGGCGAGAACAGCCTGTATGCAGAGCTGGGCTCCGTATTCACGGATACAACGTACTACGACAAGAGCGCTTTGTGGACATTTCCTGTACGGCTCCTGTGCCAAAATACAGACCCGTGCAGATGCCTGGAGCAGTTAAGCGATATCTGCAATTATTATCAGAGGCTGAAAGAGTATCCCCAGGGAGAGACCTTTGCCTGGCTGGATACCGTCACTGTAAAAGAAACCGGCAAAATCAACAGGGATGAAAATGGTATGTACCATTATTCCTGCATTCTGAATTGCAAAGTATATTTTTAGAAAGGAACGGTGAAGAAAATGACAGAAGTATTACCGAAGAACACAATTACCCCGGAGATTAACTATGAAACAGAAGGATTTATCAACACAACCCCGGAGGCGGAAACGGCCACCTGGGCGTCCATCGCAGCATTGACAAAGAACATGAGCCAGGGCTTAAATGAAGTGCTTTATCAGGCCAGCTATTATGCAGATATGGGATACGGGAGTACAGAGGTTACCGGCGCCCAGCTTACCCTTACATTGACGGGAGATGTTAAGCCCGGTGATGAGGCCTGCGATTATCTGATGTCGGATAAGGTGCTGTTTGGTCTGGGAAGCGCACGTAAAACCCACCTGAAGCTGACAAAAGGTGCAAAGTCCATTATCTGGCCGGTGACCCTGGCCAACATCACACCGGCGTATGGGGACAGCAACCAGCCCAACGCGCTGACGGTTACCATACACGGCAATGGCAGACCCAGCATTACTACAGAAGAAACCCAGATTTAGGCGGCTGCCTGGAAGAGCGGTGTAAAATAACGGAATAAGATAAGGAGGCCGTGTCAATGGCATATCAGGCAAAAAGAAAAAAATCATATGAGGAGGAGTTCCAGCTGGTTGAGGACGACGGTACCGTCGTCCACACCCTCCATGTGGCTCTGGATGCAGACAGCATGGTAAGGAAGCTTAAGAATAAGCATGTGGCTCTTGTGAGAGCTCTTCAGGACCTACAAAAGGTGGACGCTGCCTCTTCCACCCAGGAGCTTACACAGGGTGTAGAAGTGCTGGGAAACACTGTTGTGGACATGCTGGAGGCTGTGTTTGGAGCCCAGGATACCAGGACGATTGTGGAGTTTTACCAGGAAGGTTATGTTGAAATGTGTAAAGAGGTAGTGCCGTTTATTACGGATGTGGTGATTCCCCAATGTGGGAGGATTGCCAAAGATAACAAGAAGGAGATCCTATCAAAGTATAACCGGAAACAGCGCAGAAATAAGCTGTTTGAAAGGTGATAAGATGGGAGCGCTTCTGGATTACTCCGGAAAGCATGTGCATTACAAGGGGCGGCGGTATCGTGTGGACACTTCATACGATACCGTCCTTCTCGTACAGCGGTTGTACGGGGAGGAGGCTCTGGACGTGGCAGAAAAGGTCAGACAGGCGCTGAAGATGCTGGTCATTTCCGCGTTTAAGGTCTGGCTCCTGTCGGATGCAGATAAGGCGAGGCTTCTGGAGGAGATTACAAAGCAACGAATTCAGCTCCCACAACGGCCACAGACCGGACCACCCAGGAAGCTGATGGATTTTGAGGAAGACAGTGATTATATCTATGCTTCCTTTAAGCAGGCCTACGACATGGACCTCTTAAAGGAGCGGGGACGTCTGGAGTGGCGCCGGTTCTGTGACCTTCTGGACGGTCTTCCGGAGAATACAAAATTGAAAGAGGTTATGCGAATCCGCGCCATGGAGGTTCCGGAACCCACGAAACATAACTGGAAGGAACGCCAGAACATCCTGCAGTTAAAGGCCCATTATGCCCTTCCGGTGAAGGGGCAGGGGGGACAGAAGGGACTGGATACACTGTTTTATACCTTGGAAAGGGCGGCGGGAACATGATAAAGGCAGGTGATATATATGGCAGAAGAAGATAAAGATTTATACGAAATACGAGTAGATGACAGCAAACTTGAGGAAGATTTGAAGTCTGCGCAGAAAAAGGTGGAGCAGTCTGCAAAAAAGACTGCAGATAAATCGGAAAGCATCGAGGAGCAGTCCGCTAAGGCAAAGAAGGAAGTAAAAAAGGATGTTACCGATTATCATCAGCAGCAGAATGAACAGCAGGTAAAGTCCGACAACTCTGCCTGGCAGAGAATGGTTGATTTTGTAAGAAAGCATGGCCCTGTCATCAAGGGAATTTTTTCTGGTACGGTGAAAGCCATAGGCGCTGTAATGCTTAAAGCCGGCACAGCGATGAAAGAAAATGGATCAACCATCAAGGGCGTTTTTACCGATACGGAGAAAGCTATAGACTCCGCAATGAATAAAACTGATACAGAGGTGAAAGAAAAGCATGGCCCTACCATCAAGGGCGTCTTTGCCGATACGGCGAAGGCCATAGGCTCCGCGATGCTCAAAACTGGTACAGCGGTGAAAGATGTCAGTATGCAGGCAGTCAACAGCGCTGTGTCCATGGACAAGGCCATGAACCAGTTCCTGTTAAGCACGGGGAAGGGAAAGGAGGAAACTGAGCGCTACCAAAATGTCCTGGAGGATATCTATAAAAATAACTATGGCGAAAGCTTTGACGATATCGGATATGCCATGGCTGAGGTTACAAAGAGCCTGGGTGACATAAGCGATGCCGAGCTTAAGAACGTCACGGAATCCGCCTTTGTCCTTAAAGATGTGTTTGGGTGTGATATAGCGGAATCTACAAAAGCTGCTCAGGCGATGGTGGAGAATTTTGGCATATCCGGGGATAAGGCCATGGGCCTTATTGCCGCCGGTGCACGAAATGGCCTTAATGATTCCGGGGAGCTGATGGAGGGTATATCGGCGTATTCAGAGCAGTTTGCCAAGGTTGGATTGGATGCCGACGACATGTTCAATATTTTTGAAAAAGGCGCTGAAACAGGAGCCTGGAATTTTGACAAAATCGGTCAGGCTGTGGAGGAGATGGCTGTCCGCGTGGTGGATGGCTCTGACATCACAAAAGAGGGTTTTGAAGGGATTGGACTGGATGCGGACGAGCTGGCCGCGAAATTTGCTGCCGGCGGGGACAGTGCCAAGGAAGCTTTTATGCAGACAGTCGATGCCCTTGCCAGCATGGAGGATCCTCTGG
>CAPNGW010000074.1 GCA_948665105.1 uncultured Lachnospiraceae bacterium | reverse complement strand
GCCTTACAAGCAGAATGTCATAGGTTCGAGCCCTATAGGTCCCATGAATGCCGGCGTGGCGGAACTGGCAGACGCGCAGGACTTAAAATCCTGTTGTAGCAATACAGTACCGGTTCGATTCCGGTCGCCGGCATTGTCCGTGATTACAGCGGGCAGCAATATCAGGTACGTGTGTGTAGCTCAGCTGGATAGAGCACTTGGCTACGGACCAAGGTGTCGGGGGTTCGAATCCTCTCACGCACGTTATAACATAGCCTGAATGCATCTGCATTCAGGCTGGTTTATATGTTTGGGAAAGGTAATCAGAAATTAATTACGAAAGCTCAAGGCAGGAGGTACAAATGGAGGTTATCAGAGTATCCAAAGGAGAAACGTTCATCAAAAAGGGAGAAGGACTCAGACATCTTTACATATTGCTGCAGGGCAGTGTGCAGTCTGTGTACAAGAGAAATGCCTGGAGGTTTGAGGCGGGCAGTATTATGGGCATGCTGGAGAGCAGTACGGCCAAATATACCTGTAATTATACGGCATTGACGGACTGTGTATTGTACGCCTATGAATATGAACGGCCGGAAGACTTCGCAAAAATTTTTACAGAGGACAGAAAGTACGTGTCGGTTTTTATGATGGCGACCATGCGTCAGACTGCACATTTCCTGCACACATATGAGACCTATTACGAGCGTGCCCGTTCTTACTATGCCTTTCTGATGGAAATGTTTCAGGAGTATGAATTGCTGTGCCAGGAATACGGCAGTGTTCCTCAGCCTTTTGCCCGGCTTGAGATGGCCAAGCCCTTTGTGCCCGGAGAGCGCATTAATCAGGCTGTGATTGATTTCTACGAGAAAATGGCGGGAATGTCCCAGAAGGTTGTGGAAGCGTTCCTGGGACGAGATATTTCTCTGAGCGTGGGAGAGATATTAAACGGAGCAGTCTGGATGCGGCGGGCGTTGCTTTTGGTGGAGGAAATTCAGGAATATCTGTTGCTGCAGAGGGAATATTTTGTGTGTGCCAAGGAGGACAATCTCTATCACCGGTACGTGGAATTAATCGTCAAGACGGCCAAGGCCGGGCGCGATGTGTCTCCCATTCAGGAGGCCATTGATAAGATGATTGCCTATGCACGGGAGAATGAGCTGTACGACAAGGAATGGCTGGATACGGCATTTGCAAAATATGAGAGCTTTCATTTCGGAGAGAAGGCCATGGCGGAGCATGAATCATGGGAGGAAGGCAGCGAGGATGACTCTTTTTCCGGTGATTATCTGGAATTGATTTTGTCCTTTGCTGAATATGAAGCGGACAAGAGTGAAGAATTCCGCGCTGATATAGAGGCTTATAAGAACCTTACGGATATGTATTCCACCTCAGATGACGTGCGCATGATGCGAAGAAGGCTGACCCGGCACTATTTTGAGCTGTACAAGCGGGTGTTTCGAAAGTCCCTGGACCTGCAGAGGCTGCCTGGAGGTATCCGAATGTTTTTGAACTTCGGATTTGTGGATGCTGAGCTGGCCGGAGAAGATACGGCCAAGGAGCTGGATGATTTGGTGGACCGGCTGTTCCTGTGCAAGGCAGACAATGTGTACACCATGTATGAGTGGCTTTTGAGTGTTTACCGGGGAGAGAACGAGCCCTCCAGAAATGAATTTGACTTGGATTATCCTGCCTACCTTCAGGACTTGAAGAAGTCCGGAAAGCTTAACAGCCAGCAGGTAAAGGAGCAGATGGATGACCCCTGGATGAAGGTGGAATTTGAGATGGATAACGTATTCCCTGCCACCAGCAAGATGACATATGGGAAAATTTCCTCCTACTGCCCGCTGCTCAATGAAAATGACGTGATAAGCTCGGTGGAAAGCATGCTTGTGACTGCAGAGAAAATCAACAGCGCTCTGGACCATATTCGCACCATTGATTTTTCCGTATTTTACCGGGGCGTGGTTTTCTCAGACCCGGCACGGGATATTAACATGGAGATGATTCAAAAGGAAGTGCTTCCCAACGTAATCTTGCTTCCCAATACAGGAAACCGGGCCATGATGTGGCAGGAAACCGCAGGGGTGAAGCGTGATACTCCGGCACGGTTCATGTTCCCAATCCTGACGATAGGCAATATTCTGGAGCTTATGATTGAGGTGACGGGAAGATACCGCTGGGAGATTTGCCGAAAGATTCAGGGTGTCCGCTGGAACGATGTTACGGAGCCGTCGCTGACCTCGGAATACAGTGATTTTATCCAGTATTACCGGAAAAATTCGGAATTGTCCCCTGAAGCCAAGGAGAAGGTGAAAAATACGCTGGTCAAGTCCAAGAACAATTACCGGGAGGTGTTTGTGAAGGACTACCAGAGCTGGATTCACCACGAATCAAAGGGTAGCTTCCGCTTGAACAAGGTATCCAGAAATATTATTTTTAAGTACTGTCCCTTTGCCAAAAACATCCGGGAGGAGCTGAAAGTAAATCCCATGTATAAGACGATGTTTGAACGGTACGATATTATGAACGGGCGCACCGTCCGCAGAATTGAGATGCTCTATGACCGTTACCGAAAGAAGGGCGGGGAGATTACCCGGGATTTGCAGCGCAATCTGGATTTCTATGATATGTAAAGAATACATAAACAGCTACATTTGCAAAGGCAGACTTGTGTATCAGGCATTTCGGATGCCATGACCGGATGCTCACAAGGAGAAAAGACCATTGGGGGAGCCAATGGTCTTTTCAATGAGGGGAGTATAAATAATTAATAAGGGGTATAACTTATAAAAAGAATCTCTGAAGGGAGAATCCTTTTTACAAGAGAATTATAATATATTTTGACAAAAATTGCAATGAAAAAGTATTGAATAAAAAGAAAAATATTTCAAATACTAATGGTGCGGCAATAAGCAGCAATAATCTTAGGAGGCATCAATCATGGCGAGAGATATCAATACCCAAAACAGAAGCAGCAATGCAAATAACAGCAAGAATTCCAATTCACAAAACAAAGCCCAGAACAACGGCGGTCAGAACACCAATGGTCAGAACAGCTATTCCAACACCAACGGTCAGAACACCAATGGTCAGAACAGCTATTCCAACACCAACGGCCAGAACACCAATGGTCAGAACAAGTCTCAGAACAGAGCTTCCAACAAGAGCGGAAGCAATTGCAATTATTAAGAGATAAGCTGCAAAACTCGATATAAGAGCATATAATACCAATAAGAACAGATTGTGGGAACCTTCCTGCAATCTGTTTTTATTCATGGCGATAGAAAGCGTGTAGAAAGTGTTTTCTGTTGCTTTACAGACCAAGATGTCAGATTTTACAATGAAAAGGTCGAAAAGGAGGTGCGTTATGGAATTTCAAACCATTGGCATTAAAGAGGTGGAGAAACGTCTGCGGGACAAGGACACCAGACTGGTGGATGTGCGGACCAGAGAGGAATATGGCCTGTACCATCTGGAAGGAGCAGTCAATGTTCCTTATCAGGAGCTTGACGCATACAAAGAAAAGCTGTCAAAAAATATCACCTATATTCTCTACTGTGAAAGGGGAGCCACCAGCCTTCTGGCTGCCAAGGCGTTGAGCAGGGAAGGGTATCGTGTCTACACAGTGATTGGCGGGATAAGGGCCTGGGAAGAAAGTCACTTAAATTGATTTCTTCCAATGAAAAGATATTGACAGTAAAAGAGTAAGACTATATGATAAATAATGTAGGTATCAGAGAAAGCTTCGGCTTTCTCTGATGCCTGGGGAACACAGTGTAGACATGCCCCATTTTATGGAGAAAATAAATGAATCGTATATTTGAAATTATCGCTCCTTGCCATTTTGGCCTGGAAGCTGTTTTGAAAAAGGAAATTTATGACCTGGGCTATGAAATCACCAATGTGGAGGACGGAAGAGTTTCCTTTGAGGGAGATGTGGAAGCCGTTTGCAGGGCTAATATTTTTCTGCGGACCGCAGAGCGCATCCTGATTAAAGCCGGGGAGTTTCCGGCCGGGACCTTTGAGGAGCTTTTTGAAGGAATCAAAGCGATTCCCTGGGAGAACTACATCCCCCAGGACGGAAAATTCTGGGTCACAAAGGCATCCTCCATCAAGAGTAAACTCTTCAGCCCCTCGGACATTCAATCCATTGCGAAAAAAGCCATGGTAGAACGGCTGAAACAGAGCTATCACCAGGAGTGGTTTCCAGAGACGGGAGCGCCCTATCCGCTGCGTTTATTTTTGCTTAAAGACCGTGTGACGGTGGCACTTGACACCACCGGGGAATCTCTTCACAAAAGAGGCTATCGCACCATGACCGGAAAAGCCCCCATCACGGAGACTTTGGCGGCAGCGCTGATTCTTTTGACGCCCTGGCGGAAGGAACGTATTCTTCTGGATCCTTTTTGCGGCAGTGGTACCTTTCCCATTGAGGCGGCCATGATGGCGGCCAACCTTGCACCAGGCATGAACCGGAGCTTTACGGCGGAGGCCTGGACCAATTTCATTGACCGGAAGTTGTGGTATGAGGCGGTGGAGGAGGCCCGGGATATGGTAGATTTAGACGTTAAGGTGGATATTCAGGGATACGATATCGACGCACAGGTGATAAAAGTGGCCAGGGAGAATGCGAAGCGAGCCGGAGTGGAGGATTTGATTCACTTTCAGCAGCGCCCGGTGGAGGCTACCAGTCACCCAAAGAAATACGGCTTTCTCATTACCAATCCGCCCTACGGGGAGCGTATTGCAGACAAAGAGGAGCTGCCACAGCTTTACGGGGAAATTGGCCAGGCTATGAATCGTCTGGACTCCTGGTCCGCATACCTGATTACCGGTTATGAAGATGCGGAACGCTACATTGGAAGAAAGGCGGATAAGAACCGCAAAATATATAATGGAATGCTTAAGACGTATTTTTACCAATTTTTGGGACCCAAGCCCCCAAAGAGGAACCTTAAGGAGTAGAGCAAATTAGGAGGCGGCGTGCGAAATTTAAAGAAATACATAGGAATGCTTCTGGCGCTTTTGGCGGCTCTGGCACTGAAATTTGGCGGTCTGTGGAGCGGCTTTGAGCAGGTGGATACGTTCCGGGGGGCCAACCTGAAATCAGAGATGTGGAATCCTCTGATTGCGGAGAGCGTGAACGAGAAGGAAATCTCGGTTTATATAGATAATAAAGAATGGAAAAGCTCGGATACCGGAATTTTTATGAATCAGGATTTGACCCTGATGCTGCCGGTATCTTTGTTGCGGGACAGTTTTCACTGTAGTACTCATCTCTATGAGGAAAATAAACTGTTGATAGAAAAAAGAGAGGATACGATTTTGTTTACTCTGGATGAACCCGGAGTGGAGGTCAATAAGGAGCAACGCCCCCTGACTGCAGCCATGGCATATGCGGATGGCGAATATTACGTTCCGGCGGATGCGGTCTCGGAGCTTTTGAATTATTCCTACGACTGGGATATCCAGGATAATCAGGCGGTGGCCCGGGACAATGCAAACGGAGAGAGTATTCTTCCGGCAAGCTATGACCTGAGGGAAAGGGGACGGATGCCCCGGGTAAAAAATCAGGGCGGCTTTGGAACCTGCTGGGCTTTCGCGGCGCTGTCTGCCATGGAATCAGCCATGCTGCCGGAGGAGGAGCTGGAGTTGTCCCCGGATCATATGTCCCTTAAGAACAGCTTTTATCTGACCCAGGTGGACGGCGGAAATTACGGAATGGGCATGGCGTATCTGACTTCCTGGCAGGGACCGGTGTACGAGGCAGACGACCCATACGGAGACAATGTCTCTCCGGATGGCTTAAAGCCTGTGAAACATGTGCAGGAGATTCAGCTCATTGAGCACAAGGACTTTGAGAAAATCAAAGAAGCAGTGTTTCAGTATGGCGGTGTGCAGACTTCCATCTACAGTGCCCTGGGCAGCAATCAGGGCTCCAAATACTACAACGCCGATTCCAACAGCTACTGTTATATCGGAACGGAGAAATCCAACCATGACGTTCTGATTATCGGCTGGGACGACAATTATTCCAGGGCCAATTTCAATTTGGAGGTGGAGGGTGACGGCGCCTTTATCTGCCAGAACAGCTGGGGAAGCACCTTTGGACAGGACGGAGTATTCTACATTTCTTACTATGACGTCAACGTGGGTACCCACAATCTGGTATACACCGGAATTGAAGGGACTGACAATTACGATAATATTTATCAGACGGATTTGTGCGGCTGGGTGGGGCAGCTGGGATACGGCTCGGACAGTATCTACGGTGCCAATGTATACACGGCCGGTGCCAATGAAGTCCTGCGGGCGGCAGGCTTTTACGCAGTGGGCAGGGCCACGGAATATGAGTTGTACGTGGTGCGCAAATTTGAGGACGAAGGGTCCTTTGTGAACCGTACACTGGTGGCACAGGGGCAGTTAGGCAATCCCGGCTATTATACCATAGATTTTGAGCAGCAGGTTTCTGTGGACGCAGGAGAGCAGTATGCGGTGGTCCTCTATCTGAAAACGCCGGGAACCGATAAGCCTCTTGCCATCGAATATGTGGCGGACGAATTTACCAGTACAGTGGATATCACCGACGGGAAGGGCTATATCAGCGCCTCCGGGAGCCGTTGGGAGAGTGTGGAAGAGACCCAGGACAGCAATATATGTCTGAAGGTCTACAGTGACAACCAGTAGTGAAAGGCAGTACGATGGAGGAAAAAATACGGAAGATATCTGCATTGCTTATGGGGGGATTGGTGATTCTCACAAGCTTGATTGTCACCAATCAGGCTTTGGTGCAGGGCAGTTTTGGTTTTGAAAAGGAACAGGAGTCGGAGACGGAGAAAATTTCCGGTATGGAGCTGATGGATTATCATACGGCTCAGGCGGAGGAGCAGAAGGAGACTGTGCTCACTCATCAAATGCAGATAGAACTGCCGGAGGGAATGGAGCTGGAAGCCTTGGAGGTGGAGAGCAATCCCCTCACCCAGGCTGTCACCATCACGATACCGGGCATTGACCAGGAATATTATGTTGAGCATCCCCTTTTGGGTAAGAGCGACCACATCAATGACCTGACGCTGGGAAGCAGCAGGGATGGAGGGGTGATTGAAGTGGTGCTGGATAAGGTTTATGAGATTGAGGCATCCGTGGAGGATTCCTGGCTCTGCCTTGACTTTATTCCTCCCCGGGAGCTGTATGATAAGGTGCTGGTGATTGATGCCGGACACGGCGGTGGACAACCGGGTGCGGTGAAGCAGGGAGTTTATGAGAAGGAGTTGAATCTGGCGATTCTTTTGGAGCTTAAGGCCCTTCTGGATGAGCATACGGATTGGAAGGTGTACTATACCAGAACGGATGATTCCGATATCAGTCTGGATGCCAGGGTGCAGCTTGCCAATAAATCTGATGCAAATGTGTTCGTGAGCATACACAACAATTCCACCAGCGACGGACAGATGTCAAGCTACAATGGCACAGAGGTCATGTATGATGAAAAGAAGCCGGAGGAGCCTCTGGGCACAAAACACCTGTCTCAGATTCTGGTGGATGAGACCACAGCGGTGACTGGAAGCAGGAACCGGGGAGTGACAAAGGGAAACAGTATCTACATTATAAGAACCAGCCAGGTGCCGGTGGGGCTGGTGGAAGTGGGATTTATGACCAACCGGGAAGAATTGGCCAGCTTAGGTACGCCGGAGTATCAAAAAAAAGCTGCACAGGGTATCTACAACGGAATTTTGCGGGCTTTTGAGGAGGGCTTCTGATGAAAAAAATTATTTTTGCCACAGGCAATGAAGGAAAGCTAAAGGAAATAAAGGTTATTCTGGACATGGAGGGTGTGGAGATACTCTCCATGCAGGAGGCGGGCATCCATGCAGACATTGAGGAAAATGGCACAACATTTCAGGAAAATGCCATTATCAAGGCAAAGACCATTGGGGAGCTGACCGGGGAAATTGTCCTGGCTGACGATTCCGGCCTGGAGATTGATTACCTGAATAAGGAGCCGGGGGTATATTCCGCCCGGTATGCCGGAGAGGATACGCCCTACAGCATTAAGAATCAGATGCTTCTTGACCGCCTGGAGGGTGTGGAGATGGAGCAGCGGACAGCACGGTTTGTCTGCGTGATTGCGGCAGCTTTGCCGGATGGGAGGGTTATTACCACCCGGGGAACCATAGAAGGCTATATTGGCCATGCACCGGCGGGAGAGAATGGCTTCGGCTACGACCCCATTTTCTATGTGCCGGAGTACAGATGCTCTACGGCACAGCTTACCATGGAGCAGAAGAACAGATTGAGCCACAGAGGAAAGGCGCTTCGGGCCATGAAAGAAGAATTGAAGGTATATTTGGAAGCAGAGGTATAAGGAAATGAAGATTCTGATTGTCAGTGATACCCACAGAGATCACAGTAACCTGAAGCGGGTACTGGAAAAGGAGACCCCGGACATGTTAATCCATCTGGGGGATGCGGAAGGATGTGAGGAGGAGATTGCCCGGATGGCAGGCTGCCCTTTGGAGATTGTGTCCGGGAACAGCGACTTCTTTACGGAGCTCCCCCGGGAAAAGGAATTGACACTGGGAAAATATCGGGCCCTTATCACCCACGGTCATTATTACTTTGTGACCATCGGCCTTGGGGAAATTAAGAGCGAGGCGGAGAGCCGGAAATTTGACATTGTGATGTTCGGACACACCCACCGGCCGCTTATTGACTATGGAAGGCATCTGATTACATTAAATCCCGGCAGCCTGTCATATCCCCGCCAGGAGGGGCATAAGCCTTCCTATATCCGCATGGAAACCGATGATAAGGGGGAGGCCGCATTTAGTCTGGAATATGTGCAGGAGTAGTAAAAAAGTTTAAAATTTTATTGACAATTTATCGAGGCTATAATATAATACTATTTGTGTCACGGCATTTTACAGAGAACCTGTGGAGACGGGGTGTGGCTCAGCTTGGCTAGAGCGCCTGGTTTGGGACCAGGAGGTCGCAGGTTCGAATCCTGTCACCCCGACTGGATTATGCGGGTGTAGTTCAATGGTAGAACACCAGCCTTCCAAGCTGGATACGTGGGTTCGATTCCCATCACCCGCTTTGCTATGAGCACTTAATGAGAGCAAGCACAGCGAAGCTTGAATTTAGTGCGATGCGTGCAAATCACTTAACGAGGACAAGTCTGAGTTTAGTAATTTGTATTGTGAATTAGCCGATATAATATGTGTTCGTAGCTCAGCTGGATAGAGCAACGGCCTTCTAAGCCGTGGGTCGGGGGTTCGAATCCCTTCGAGCACGTTACTCTTTCTTAGGAAAGGGTGTTGATTGGGAGCTTTCCTGATTTTTATGGTGGGTATAGCGCAGTTGGTTAGCGCGCCAGATTGTGGCTCTGGAGGCCAAGGGTTCGAATCCCTTTATCCACCTGCAAAGCATGGGCCTTTTGCCATTGTGTACGGAAACTGCCTGTGGCAGATTTTTGTTGTCCGGATATGGACAGATAGCTAACCATGTCTTAGCAGTGGGCTATCGCCAAGCGGTAAGGCACAGGACTTTGACTCCTGCATTCGT
>CAPNGW010000073.1 GCA_948665105.1 uncultured Lachnospiraceae bacterium | reverse complement strand
GGCGGTGCTGTTCGGCTTAAACCGCATGTTTCGTCTGGGTCTTTCTCTGGAAGAGCTTATGGAGCGGGGTGTGCGTATCGGAGCGGATGTGCCATATTGCCTTATGCGGGGAACGGCTCTGGCTGAAGGCATCGGTGAGAAGCTTACGCCTCTTGGGGCTGCTCCCAAGTGTCCGGTTTTGATTGCAAAGCCTCCCATCAGTGTTTCCACGAAATTTGTTTACGAGCATCTTAAGCTGAATGAGACCACAAGGCATCCTGATATTGACGCCCTTTTAAAGGCCATCAGAGAAGGAAATCTTGGGGCCATGGCGGCCAACATGGGAAATGTGCTGGAGTCCGTCACCTGCGGACATTATCCGGTGATTGGGCAGATTAAGGAAGAGATGATGGAGCAGGGGGCGTTAAATGCCCTGATGAGTGGAAGCGGTCCCACCGTCTTTGGCCTGTTCGAGAGCAAGGCAGCCGCCAGAGAAGCCCTGCTTTCCCTTAAGAAAAAGAATCTGGCCAGGCAGGTGTATCTGACAGACATGTATCATAACAGGAGGTCACAATGACAGATAATCTGACGTTAAAAGTGGATGCATTTCTTCCCTTGCGGGATGTGGTGTTTGATACCTTAAGAAGAGCCATCCTGAAGGGTGAGCTAAAGCCGGGAGAAAGGCTAATGGAACTGCAGCTTGCCGCCAGGCTGGGGGTGAGCCGGACACCTATCCGGGAGGCCATTCGCATGCTGGAGCTGGAGGGCCTGGCGGTGACGGTTCCCAGACGCGGCGCTCAGGTGGCCAAAATGACCGAGAAGGATATGGAGGATGTGCTTAAGATAAGGAGGGCGCTGGATGAGCTGGCGGTGCAGCTGGCCTGTGACAAGATGACCGATGGGCAGCTACAAACACTGCGAAGGGCACTTAAGGATTTTGAGGATTCCACCAAAAGCAGGGATGTGGAGAAGGTAGCCCAGGCAGATGTGGCCTTTCACGATGCCATTTACCAGGCGGCGGACAATCCAAAGCTTATGAACCTCCTGGGCAACCTAAGAGAGCAGATGTACCGCTACCGGGTGGAGCATTTGAAGGACGAGGCAACATATCCTGCGCTGATTGCCGAGCATCAGGAAATATATGAGGGTTTTGCCCGGCGGGACAAGGAAGCCCTGGTGAAGGCCATGGGCGAACACATCGTGCACCAGGAAAGCGTAGTGAAAAATATTATCAGAGAGCAGGAATAAAAATCCGGCGGGAGAGAGAAACTGTTTGATATCAGGCAGTTTCTTTTTTATTACATGGGAAAACTCGCCATGCAATAAAAACGCTCCCCTTATTTTGGAGCAATACTGTCCCAAAAAGGATGTGACTCTCATGGCAACTGCAATTTCTACCAATCTGGAACAAAATATAGAGGCCTTTGGGCAGTTGTTTTCCGACTGCGCGGACATCGTGACCCGCCGGATGAAGCTGGGAAAGGAATTGAAGACCGAGTGCTTTATCGCTTACGTGGAAGTGGCCGTGGGCAATATGATTCTGGAGGATTCCGTTCTGGGAAAGCTTTTGAATACCCTGTGGGAAATGCCGGAGGACAGAATTTTGCTGTATCTTCGGGAGAACAGCTTCGGCATCTCGGATGTGACGGAGTATGCCACCATGGAGGAGGCGGCCACCGGGATGCTCACCGGGGACGCTGTTTTTTTCATAGACGGATACGATAGGGCACTGAAGATTAAGGACAAGGGATATCCCAACATGGGGGTAAAGGAGCCGGAGTCAGAGAAGGCAATTAGAGGCTCCAATGAGGGCTTTGCCGAATCCATCAAGGTGAATACAGCGCTGATACGCAAGCGGCTCCGCACTCCCAAGGTCAAGGTCAAGGAGACCTTTGCGGGACGCAGGAGCAATACCAATGTGGACCTGGTGTACATGGAGGATTTGATTCACCCGGACCTGCTTCGCACCATTGAAAAGCGTCTCTCCGAGTTTGAAATCGACGGCGTGCTGGACAGCGGAATCGTGGAGCAGTTGACGGAGGGAAGCTGGTTTTCCCCCTTTCCCCAGTTCCAGACCACCCAGAGGCCGGACCGGGCGGCCATGGCGATTCTGGAGGGAAGGATTGTGCTTTTGACGGACAACTCCCCGGTGGCGCTGATTCTGCCCACGGGCTATAATTCCTTTATTCAGACTGCGGATGACTATTACAGCCGGTGGGAAATCGCTTCCTTCACCAGAATCCTGCGCTATATCGCCTCATTTCTGGCAATGGCATTGCCGGGGCTGTATCTGGCTGTGACAAATTTTCATACCCAGATTCTGCCCACGGACCTTCTTTTGTCCTTTGCGGCAGCCCGCCAGGGTGTGCCCTTTCCCGCGGTGGTGGAGGTTCTGATTATGGAGCTGGCCTTTGAGCTTCTCAGGGAAGCGGGTGTGCGGATTCCGGGAGCCATGGGAAATACCATCGGTATTGTGGGAGGGCTGATTATCGGACAGGCGGCGGTGGACGCCAACATTGTCAGTCCCATTGTGGTGATTGTTGTGGCGCTGACGGCTCTGTGCTCCTTCACCATTCCCAACGAGGAATTTGCAACGGCCTTTCGTATTTTAAAGTTCCTCTTTATCCTGATGTGCGCCTGGCTGGGGTTTTTCGGATTTCTGTTAAGCCTTCTGGCGGTGCTTGTACACCTTTCCCATCTGACCAGCTTTGGGATGCCGTATCTTTTGCCCTTTGTGGGAGCGGATTTAAACCATTATGATGATGAGCGGGACACGCTGCTTCGGATGCCCTTAGGCTGGCTGAGACGGCGGCCCATCTACACCCGGGAAGGCGCCAGAATACGGATGAGAATCAAGAAACGGAAGGGAAGTTGACATGTTTTCTGACAATCAAAAGATTTCCATACGTCAGATAAGAAGGCTGCTGATTTTGGATTTGTTCGGAACCACCAGCCTGATATTGCCCGGCCTTTTGGCCAAGGCAGCGGGAACCGACGGGGTGTTTTCCATTCTTTTTGGGGCTCTTCTGGCACTCCTCTGGATGGTTCCTTTGAATGGGGTTTTAAAGCAGATGAAGGGCGGATTTTACGGATATGTGAGACAGACCATGGGCGGCTTTGTGGGAGATATTCTGATGCTCTTCTACCTGTTCTTCTTCTTGTTGATGGGTGCCTTCGTTTTGTTTCAGCTGACCGGCCTGGTGCGGGCCTGGCTGCTGCCGGAGGGCTCCTGGGGGTGGATTAGCTTTTTGATTCTGCTTTTGGCAGCATATGGGACGATACGGGGAATTGAGGGAAGGGCCAGAATCTATGAAATCCTGTTCTGGTTTCTGATTGCGCCTCTTTTGCTGATGCTGGTTTTTGCCATGCGCGGGGTGAATCCGGATTACTGGACTCCCATTGCGGTGACGGGGGGAGGGAACTTTTTGTGGGGGAGTCTTCTGGTGTTCGCCTTTTTTCTGCCGGTGTTTCTGGTGCTGTTTTTAAGACCCCACGCCGCCAGCCCGGGGAAGCTGATAAGATGTGCAAGGCGGGCGGTGCTGGTCACTGCGATTTTACTTCTTGCAATTTATCTGGTGCTTTTGGGAAGCTTTCAGGTGAAGACCACCATTGCACTGGAGCGTCCTGTGATTACGCTGATGAGTCTTGTGAAGCTGCCCGGCGGTTTTTTTGCCCGGATGGATGCTCTGATGACGGCAATCTGGTTCTTTTCCATGTTTGCCATGATGAACACGGGCGTGTTTTACTCCGGACATATTGTGAAGGAGCTGTTTCGGGAGCGCAAGACCCACTATGGACTTTTGGCAGTGGTGGTGGCGGTATTTTTCGGCGCCCGATGGTTTTTTGTGTATCCGGATGCGGAGGCGCTTTATGGGTGGTACATCCAGTATGTGGCAGCTCCGATCCTGGTGGTACTGCCGTTGCTTTTATGGATTGTGGGAAAAATTCGAAGGGTTGACAGACAACCCCTGCCGGGGGAAGACGGGGCAGCCATTGATTATGATGAAGGCGGGGAGGAATGAACAGTGGAAATGCACAAACCAGAAGGAATTGAAGAGAAAGCTTCCCGGTTTTCCATGATGCTTTTGAGAAAAGCAGGGGCACTGCTTTTATCCCTGTCAGGACTGCTCCTCCTTGTGGGCTGCGGCACCCAGGAACTGGAGGACCGGGGATTTCCCTTGTCCATCGGCATCGACAAGAATGATGAGGGGATGACCCTGTCCTTTGATTTCCCGGATTTGTCCGAGACAGATTATGAGAAGAATCCAAGCGCAAAAACAGTGATATTCTCCGTGGAGGCAGGGGCCTACTATGAGGCCCAGAAGGCCTATGAGAATAACACCAACAAGGTGCTGGATTACAATCATCTCAAGGCAATTATCATCAGTCGGGAGTTTTTGTCGGACAGTGATGCTCTTCGGGACTTGCTGTCCTGGCTGGAGCATGAAAATGTGGTGGCCCGGAACACCTATCTCTTTGTGGCCAAGGACCAGGCATCCGAGATTCTCACGCTGACGGAGGCCACCAACGGTTCTGTGGGAAAATACCTGGAGCAGATGACCAACACCCAGGAGGATTTCAAGGAGAACAAGGTGGTAACCATCGGAGACCTGATGAACCAGTGGCATAACCAGAATGAGCTTTTGCTCATCCCCACCCTGACCAACAACGGGGATGTGCCTTCCATCACAGAGTATGCCGTTCTGGACGCCTTTTCCTACAAGGGGGAAATTACGGTGGAGGACGCCATGAAATCATTTCTGGTTCAAAACGAGGTGGAACATTTTCTGTATCAGCTTTCAGACAGTACGGTGGTGGAAATTCAGAATATCCACCGGGAGATTGCAATTACCAGTCAGGCGGGAAGGCCTGTGGTGGAGGTGAGCCTAACCGGGGATGCCAGAAGGAAGAAGGGCGGCGAGGAAATAAGCCGTGGCAAGCTCACAAAACAACTGAACCGGCAGCTGGAGGAATCCCTGGCGGGGGTGGCGGCAGAGCTGCTTATGGAGCCGGGGATGGACATCACCAACAGCTTTTTAAAGCTGGGCGGCCAGGACCGGGACTTGTATCGACGCTATGCCCAGGACTACGAAGGGTATCTTGCGCAGCTTGGGATTGTAATTTCGGTGGATATGAACTTTGTAAATGAATAAGATTTTTTTCACGGGCAATACTTTCCTTAACAGGAGGATATTGTGATGAAAATTAAATGGAACATGGTATGGAAAAAAGCGGCGGCGGGACTGGCCTTTGGCATTATAGGAATGATGGGATTATATCAATACAGGCAGGAGCATCTGGCGGAGGCCCTTTCCGAAAAAATCATCCGTTTTCACGTATTGGCCAACAGTGACAGTGAGGCGGATCAGGAGTTGAAGCTTAAGGTGCGGGATTCTGTGGGGGCCTACCTTAAGACGGAGCTTCAGGATGCAGACGGGGTCGGGGAGAGCCGTGCCATCATCCGAAGGGATTTGGATAAGATTGAAGAGACGGCGGAGGCTGTGATTGCGGCAGAAGGCTATTCCTACGGGGTGACGGCAACCCTGGGGCAGACGGATTTTCCGGTGAAAACTTACGGAGCTTACACCTTCCCGGCGGGAGAGTACGAGGCATTGAACGTCACCATCGGAGACGGCGGTGGAAAAAACTGGTGGTGTGTAGTGTATCCCAATATGTGCTTTCAGGGCAGTGTGTACGAGGTGGTGGATGAAGAAGCCGAGGAATCCCTGCGCCAGGTACTGTCCGAGGAGGAGTATGAGGCGGTGATGGAGTCGGGCGAATACGAGGTGGAATTTAAGCTTTTGTCCTTTCTCAATGAGCTCTAAAGGGTAATGCTTGCATATTTTCACCGAAAAGGGTAAAATACAACTATATGAATTTTTGGTTGGAGCGTACATACTATGAGTCAGTCATTGGAGAATAGAGCACATGCACCCATCGGCGTCTTTGATTCCGGTGTGGGTGGGCTTACGGTGGCCCGGGAGATTATGCGGCAGCTTCCCAGGGAGCGTATCATTTACTTTGGGGATACGGCCCGCCTGCCTTATGGGAGCAAGTCCAGGGAAACCATCATCCGCTATTCCCGGCAGATTATCCGTTTTCTTCAGGAGAAGGGGGTCAAGGCCATTGTGGTGGCATGCAATACGGCCAGCGCCTTTGCCCTGGAGCAGGTTCGTAAGGAGTTTATCCTGCCCATGATTGGTGTGGTGCGTCCTGGAGCCAAGGTGGCGGCTAAGACCAGTAAGAACGGAAGAATCGGCGTAATCGGCACCGAGGGAACCATCGGAAGCCAGATTTATACCAGAACCATCCGGGAGCACAATCCCAAGGCGGAGGTGATTGGAAAGCCTTGTCCCTTGCTGGTTCCTCTGGTGGAGGAGGGATGGCTTAAGGACCCCATCACCGTGGAGATTGCCACCCGGTATCTGGATTTTTTCCTGAAATCGGACATTGACACTCTGATTATGGGCTGCACCCACTATCCCCTGCTTCGAAGCACCCTAAGGGGCATTCTGGGGGATGCGGTGAATCTGGTGAACCCGGCCTATGAGACAGCAAGGAGCCTGAAGCTGATGCTGGAGGAGCAGGGTCTTATCAATGATGACGGGGAGGAAGCGGGCCTGAAATACCAGTTTTATGTAAGCGACGCCGCGGAGAAATTCAGGAATTTTGCCAATTCCATTCTGCCCTGTGAGATTGAAGAGGCGCGTTTGGTACACATTGAGGAGTAAAAGATGACAAAGGATGTTTTATTGAGTATAAGCGGGCTGCAGTTTGTAGCCAATGAGGATGGCCCCGGAGAGCCGGTGGAGGTCATTACCCCCGGGGATTACTACAAGAAGAATGACAAACACTATGTCCTTTATGATGAGGTGATGGAGGGCTTTGAGGGCACCACCAGAAATATCATCAAGGTGGGGCCGGATTGTCTTGATATTACGAAAAAGGGCGTGGCCAACGTCCACATGATGTTTGAAAAAAATAAGAAAAATGTAACCTACTATTACACCCCTTACGGGAGTCTGCTCATCGGCATTGACGCCAAGCAGGTGGAGGTGGCGGAGACCGAGGAGAATATCAATGTGGTGGTGAATTATGATTTGGAGGTCAATTATGAATTTCTGGCCAACTGCAACATCACCATGAATATCAAGGCCAAAGGAGCGGACTTCCGGTTATCATAGCAAGAACACACAGGAGGGTTATCAATGAAGGTAAGAAAGGCGATTATTCCGGCAGCGGGATTGGGAACCCGGTTTCTGCCTGCCACAAAGGCACAGCCCAAGGAGATGCTTCCCATTGTGGACAAGCCCACCATCCAGTATATCATTGAGGAAGCGGTGGCAGCAGGCATCCAGGACATTATCATTGTTACCGGGCGCAACAAGCGCTCCATCGAGGACCATTTTGACCGCTCCATTGAGCTGGAGCTGGAGCTGGAGCGTGGGCAGAAGCAGGAAATGCTTGACATGGTGAAGGATATTTCCGAGATGGCCAACATTCATTACATACGCCAGAAGGAGCCAAGAGGGCTGGGACATGCCATTCTGGCCGCACGCCATTTTATCGGAAACGAGCCCTTTGCGGTGCTTTTGGGGGATGATGTGGTAATTTCCAAAAAGCCCTGTCTGGGCCAGATGCTGGATGTGTACAATGAGTACCGCACTTCCATTCTGGGGGTGCAGACGGTGGAGCATCAGGTGGTAAATAAATACGGCATCATCGCCGGCAAGCAGGTGGACGAGAGGGTATACAAGGTGAGCGATATGGTGGAAAAGCCGGCCCTTGACGAGGCTCCCTCCAATGTGGCGGTGCTGGGAAGATACATTATCACCCCGGAAATCTTTGAATTTCTGGAGACCCAGGATGCGGGCAAGGGCGGAGAGATTCAGCTGACGGATGCCCTGCGTCGTCTGGCCAGGGAACAGGCTATGTACGCCTATGATTTTAAGGGGCACCGCTATGATGTGGGCACCAAAGTAGGCTTTATTCAGGCCAACATCGAGTTTGCCCTGCGAAGTCAGGAGCTTCGGCAGGAGATGAAGGAATACCTTAAGGCTCTTCATGAGAATATGGATGCGATGCTGGAATATGAATAAGAATACTATGGTTACAGTTCACTCTTCAGATTAGAATCTGTGCAAAATCATGCTTGCATGAATTTTGTCAGTTCTAATCTGAAGAAGGGAGCGCCATTTTATGAGCAAAGTTAGCTGCGTAGCAGCGAGAAAGCACCGAAGGTGCCTTTGCGAATGGCGCGAGTGAACTGTAACGTTCTATAGTCATGAATAAAAAAGCTCCCCAAATCCGTTCGGATGCGGGAGCTTTCACATTGTCTGAATAAGTTTTATTTCTTCTTGTCCTTCTTGGGAGCAGCGGCCTGTGCTGCGTCGGCCTTCGAGCGAAGTCTGGCGATAAAGCCTTTCTTTTTGGTCTTTACCTCCAAGTTGCTGCGAATGCCCTTGACCCCGGTGATATAGAGACCGCTGACAATGGCCTTCACTTCCTTCTTCACAGGTATGGAATCAAAGATGGAATTCTCGCAAATCATGGTAACGACCTTGGGGCCCACCTTAGCCTTGACAATGGGTACCTTGGAAAGGCGCAAAAGCTTTGGCGTCTGCTCTACCACCATGGCGGGAAGCCCCGCATCCTTAAGGCGCATTCGCTTTTTATCAATAATCAGCATGGACATGGTCTGGGCCGTGGCAGCAATCTGTGCATCCTGCTCTTCCTTTTTCTTCTGGGATTTCTTGCCCAGAATATACAGTGAAATCACGGCAGCCAGCAAAATCACAGTGATGACAAGCAATATAATTGTAATCGGACTCATGTTAAAGAAACCTCCCTCTTAAATCAGATACGAGAGATATTGTACCATTGATTCCGTGAAAAATCAATGGTACAATGGAAAGAAATGCGAAGAAATCTGTAGCGACGGAGGCAGTTATGAAAAGAACACAAAAAGTAACGGCAGTAATCAGCCTGGTTGTGGTGCTGGTACTGGCGGCGGCCCTGGGACTTTTCCTGTGGATGGAAGAGAGGCGCTACGACGGCAGCATGGGTACGGAGGAAAGTCTGGCAGCAGGCCAGGGATTTGAGGAGGCCGCCCAGGGGGAGGATGGAAGGAAGGCACAGGAGCCTTCCGACGCAGGAGCTGATAACACCCATGGGCTGTCCGGAGAGGAGCCCAAAACCTATGAGGAAGAACAGGCCATGCAGGAGGCTTCAGAGCCGGAGATTTCAGACATCAGTATGGTTTTTACCGGGGATGTGCTTTTGGGCAGCAGTGTGACAAACAAATATAATGCAGGGGGAATCGACGGCATTCTGTCAAAGTATTTGCAGACGGAGCTGACAGAGGCGGACATTGCCATGATTAATCAGGAATTCCCATTTTCCTCCCGGGGAACGCCTATGCCGGACAAGCAGTACACCTTTCGGGCAGACAAGTCTTACGTGAAGGTCTTTGAGGAGATGGGGGTGGATGTGGTGAGCCTTGCCAACAACCATGCCATGGATTACGGCGCAGAGGCCCTTCTTGATACCTTCGACGCACTGAACGAGGCGGGAATCCCCTATGCGGGGGCAGGTACGGACAAGGAG
>CAPNGW010000072.1 GCA_948665105.1 uncultured Lachnospiraceae bacterium | reverse complement strand
GGTCTAAAATGGTGGTGGTGTCTGTGACCACATAGCGTACCTGGTCGTTGATATTGTTGGGATTCCCGGTGGTGACGGTGCTGTTGCGAGTGTCCACAAATGCGATGCGGCCTGTGGATACCATGGATTCTTCCCGCTTCTGCCGCAGGGTGGTAATCAAAAATGCGGTTGCCTGGGGCGGATTGCTTCTGGTCATACGGGCTGAAAATACAGCGTTGATACGCATGCCGGTTCGGATGTTGCACAGGCTTATGGTACGGCCAAGCGAATTTAACAGGATGGTATTTCTATCTACATTCAGCCGCACCCGCTGCATGGAAGTATTCCGGTTGGCGCCCGGAGTACGATAGGATATCAGGAGAAATCCCGTTGCATAACTGAAGCATACGGCTTCCTCCACAAGAGCATTATTTGCACGAATGATATCACTGGGCCGCAAAATGGTGCCGTGAGGGTTGTTATCCATATTTTTCCTCTTGCTTTTAAGTGGTTTCTCTGTATTATATGACAGATGGAAGGAAATTGATATAAAACCGGATATTGCCCTCAGTTTACAAGGGTACACACATGTGTCCTTATAAACTGAGGGTACCCTCTCTTAACATGCCGAAAACCCACTTGGTCATCTTATAGCAAAAAGGGGCACAGCATCCCCTTTATGAGCAATATCTTTTATAAGCACTAATTGCCATATATGGCAGCTATGCGGCGTATTCTTTGTTCCATTTTTGTGCGGATATGTGAAGGCTCAAGGCACTCACATTTATCTCCAAAGCTAAGAAGGATATCATAGTAATATTCGTTTTCAATGAAGGGAAAATTTACAATGTAATGCGCATCACCATCCGGCAAAAAGTGGTCATAGGTACAAAATTCAAGCACCCTGTCCAGCACAGATTTGTGAATGCGTATTTTTATTTCTGTTTGCATCCTTTCTATGATTTCCTCAAAATCCAACATCGGTTTTTCATAATCCCGTGGAATAAAGGCTTCCTGTTTTATTTGCAAGTCTGACATACGGGATAATCTGAATAGGCGGTAGTCGCTTCTATTAAGGCAGTATCCATAAAAATACCAGTGGCTGCTTTTCAATACAAGCTGGTACGGCTCGACTAATCGCACAGTTTTATTTCCATGGTGAGCTATGTATTCAAAGGAAAGCAGCTTACAATCTTCTAAAGCGGCTTTAATCATCTGCAAGTACGGCTGGATATTTCTATTGCCCGACCACGCGCTTAAATCAATGCAGATTTGATTTGCCTTTATTTCAATATCTTTGGCTCTGTTGGCAGGGATGAAGCTCTTGATTTTTGCAAGAGCATTTACAAGTTCATCACCTTGTACCATGTTGGAAAGATTGGAAAGTCCCATCAAGATTACAGTAAGATCGGCAGTCGAAAAAACATTTTTGTCAATCTTGTACTCCGGCATAATTTCAAAGCCGCCGCCAACTCCCGATATTGAGCGAATGGGAATACCTGCCATATTGATTGCCTCTATGTCACGATAGATTGTACGGGGCGAAACTTCAAAGATATCTGCCAGCTCCTGTGCGCCTATGCGCCTTTTATCCAGGAGCATCATAATAATACTAACAAGCCTGTCAACTTTCATCTGGTAACCGCCTTTCAAAAATCCTCCTACATTATAGATTGTTGCCATACTGATGTCAACAATTGGCTGGTACAATAAAGAAGCTAACAGAGCAACAGAAAATGAAAACGGAGGAAGGATATGTTTACAATCTATGTTTATACCCCTGACACTTTGGCAGATTGGGAATTGGGGTATGTTACTGCGGAATTAAATTCTAAGCGTTTTTTCAAAAAGGATGCACCGGGTATATCAGTCAAAACGACTGGTATCTCAAAAGAGCCAGTCAAGACAATGGGAGGCTTAACTGTAATTCCCGATTGTGTTATCAGCGATATTGCGGTGAATGAAAAAAGTGTATTGGTGCTACCGGGTGCAAGCACCTGGGACAATCCGATACATAACGCAATTATTGATACAGCAGGAGACCTTCTTTCAGCAGGTGCAGCGGTGTGTGCCATCTGTGGCGCTACTGCTGCACTGGCAAATGCCGGTCTGCTGGATCAACGTCTGCACACCAGCAATGGGATGGGGTACCTTGAAATGTGCTCTCCCTGCTACAAAGGACAGCCGTTCTATGTTGATAAGCCATCTGTTGCAGATCACAACCTGATTACTGCAAGCTCCACCGGAGCTTTGCTATGGGCAAAGCAAATCATTGAGAGATTGGAAGTATTTGAGCCCGATACGTTGAAAGCGTGGTATAACTATTTCAGCAGTGGCGAGGAGCAGCATTTTTTTGCCCTCATGCAAACCCTGCCAAGTTGAAAATCTGACGGCGGGCATACTGTCAGACCATTGTTATTTATGCCCTTGTCCAGCACTAATTTCTTGATAATTAATCATAATTATGATAATATATTACTATAATTATGCACATACAAAATATTGTTGTATAATTAAAATACATATTTCCCAAAAGTTCAGACTATAAAGGCACTTATATGTAGTTTCTAATTATTAACAAGAGGTGATTCCATTGCAGAATTTGAATATATGCTATTATACAAGAAGAAGCTGCATAAAAATATTTTCGTAATCACTAAAAGAAAGCGGGGAAAAGTTATGTTAAAAAAGATAATAGGTGCTATTTGCAGTATTGCAATCATAATGTCATTTGATATCTCTTCCACTGCATCATATCAGGAAACAAATAATGAAAGAGTAACATTAATGGAATACCAACTACAATTCGAAGAAATGAGCAACAAAGAGTTAAATGACTTTATTGATTCGATTGCCGCTCAATACAATGCACAGGCTCATATAAGTGTTGTTGTCCCAACTGCCAGTTTGCGGGCAGCTTGGCTGTCAGCAGCGCAGATAGCTAAAAATATGGGGTACCCATGTGCGGGAACACTTGTTGAAAAATCCGCTATGGGTGCAAACTATAATGAAACCAATGGCATGTTTGCTCAAAAGATTAAAACCACATCAGCCTTTGCTCGGTGGAGAAAAAACCATACGGAAACAAGTTTGATTTTCGAAAAGCATGATAACGCCGACCTCTTTTATGCACTACATAAAACAAGTTGCAGTTTTAGCGGCAATAGTTCAGGCGCAAGAGCTACAGTCAGCGACATTTTTGATTTTAAGCCGGAACAATATGGGGACATTTTTACGGCTTCCGTAAACAACTGGGCATGGCTTTCTCAGCAAATAGGTGCATTATCCAATATTAGAGTGGCAATCGTCATTTATTTGTAATAAGGAGTAATAATGTGAAAAAATATAAGCTATTCTACTCATCGCTTTTGTGCCTTTTCATGATATTCATATTGACGTCATGTGCAGGAATGAGCGACTGGTCATATGATAATCTCCCTGGCGACTATGAGGTCTGGCGCATAAATTCGGAGACTGTTTCATTAGTGCAGACTGAAAATAAAGTCACGGGACATTCGGTTGTTCCTTCTTATGTATACGCAGTCAGCAGTACGAAAGATTATGTGTTTGCACAGAGAATTGAATCCCGTGACGCAGATCCAAAGCACCCGGAGTATTACGTTGTTCCCGTTGGAAGCGACAAGGCCGTCGGCCCTTTCGATGCAAGCGGATTTAAAGAATACTGTGCCAGTATTGGTATCGCGGAGCCAACAGAATGGCTGGATATCTACTACCTCAGCCAGCATGGCAAATAAATTTTACACCTCCCATCTTGCCAGCTTTTGTGATATACTGTCATTTAGATTACATTCCCCTATAGAAAGGAGCCCCTTATGAAATTCATCTCATGGAACGTTAACGGCTTACGGGCCTGCGTTCAAAAAGGCTTTCTTGATTTTTTCCATGAGGCAGACGCCGACATCTTCTGTCTCCAGGAAACGAAGCTTCAGGCAGGCCAGATAGAGCTAGACCTTCCCGGCTATCATCAGTATTGGAACTATGCCAAGAAGAAGGGCTACTCCGGCACCGCCATCTTCACCAGACAGGAGCCGCTGTCTGTCTCCCGGGGCATCAATATCCCCGAGCACGATGGGGAGGGCCGCGTTATCACCCTGGAATTTGACAGCTTTTATCTCATTACCTGCTACACGCCCAACTCTCAGAACGAGCTGGCAAGACTTCCCTACCGCATGGAGTGGGAGGATGCTTTTCTCGCTTACCTTGACGGTCTGAAAGAGAAAAAGCCGGTGATTTTCTGCGGTGATTTGAATGTGGCACATCAGGAAATCGATTTGAAAAATCCAAAGTCCAACCGCAAAAATGCCGGCTTCACCGACGAAGAACGTGAAAAGTTCATCACTCTTCTGTCCCACGGCTATATTGACACCTTCCGGCATTTCTATCCCCATGCAGAGGGCGTCTACTCCTGGTGGTCTTACCGTTTCAAGGCCCGGGAGAAAAATGCCGGGTGGCGCATCGACTATTTTGTAGCCTCTTTAGACCTTAAGGACATGCTTAAGGATGCCCGGATACATACGGAGGTCATGGGCTCTGATCATTGTCCGGTGGAGCTTACCATTGATATATAGGAACACAGCTGCGGCCCCGGATGTATCTACACATCCGGGGCCGTCCTTTCAAGCCTTTGCTTCATTTTCGTCGCCCAATGACAAAGACCGAGAATTCCTCCTTCTCATTCAGGCAAAATTCCTTCAAAAGCTTCCACTCTTCCCGAAGCCGCAGCTCCTTCTTAATATGCCCCTTCTCATTGGAGTATAGAATCATTATGCCCTCCGGCTTTAAGACCTTCTCTGCCTTTTCAAAGAATTTTTGGTACAGCAATTCCTGCTCCTGGCGAGTCTTCTTGCCCCGCATGGGCATATTGGTAAAAATCTCATCAAAAAGATATTCGTGGGTGAAATCAAAGAAATCCCGGTTGATATAGTAAATTTCCTTATCTGTCAGGGCCGTATTCTCCCGTGCTTTGGCAATGGCTTCTCCAAAGATGTCAATGCCGTACATGGGCCCTGCTTTCACAGCCCGCTCCCGCTCCAGAAGCATGGTTCCCACCCCGCAGAAGGGGTCCAGCACCTGGGCATTTTCCTTTAAATAGGGCCGGCCAAGGGCGGCAATCAACGCCGCATCCGAGGGATGGATGGAAGCGGCAATACTCTGCTTCCGGTAAGAAAACCGGGGGTCCTTTAAGGTATGCAGCTTCACCAGAGGAAGAAATGCTCCGTCCTTCCGTTTCATCAGCTTCAATTCCATCTCATAGTCGGATGCCGAGTTTATCAGCCTGCGCCCGGTCTGCTGCTCCAGCGCAAAGGAGCACTTTTTGATGAAACTGCTTCTTTGATCCAGCGGCACGTTCCCCACTACAGTGATGCGGAAACGGAATACTTCATAATCCCCGTGACCCCTTTTTAACAGCTCCTGCAAATCGGAGGACGCCAGCATTTTTCCGGCCTCTATGGGGTCTTTGGGCACTGTACTCACATTCAGGAAAAATAGCATTTCCCGGAAGGTGGGAATCTTAAGGACTTCGGAGAGCTCTGCCTTGCGTATCTTCACACCCAGAGACACCAGAGATGCTTTTCCACTCTTCACCTGGCGGGCCGTAATCTCCCGATAATTCCGGTTGGTGGTCAAAAGGACGTCGTAACGCTCTTTGTGCCCCACAAAGGAATGGGTATCCTTGGGCTTTCCTCTAAGCGCCAGCCTTTGCAGCCTGTTAAGCTCCTCCCGGTAATGCTTTTGTTCTTCCTCCAAAATCTCCCGGGAGGAAAGCTCCGTAAGGCGCTGCTGCAATTTCTCCTCATACCCGGCAATGTCAAGGCTTTCCATGGCTTTCAGATAATCTCCCCGGACAAACAGCGTCTCCTCCTGCTGATACGCCTCAAAAAGCCCCGGCATACACGCCTGCAGCTTTAAATCACCAATCAACAGCGCTGCATTTTTACGAACCTTGGGATCCTCATGACGCAAAAGCTCCTCCAAAAGCCCGGTTTCCTTTTCAAAAAAATTCCGAATCGTCTCCCGGCTTTCTGCAATCTTAAGCTTCTGCCGCACCTGTATCAGATTTGCCCGGACCTCCAGGCCCTCACGAATCCTTTCACAAATATTCTCCATCCTTCTCCTTATTATCCTCTCTACGAAGCTTCCTGTGTTTCTTGTACTCCGTGCTTTTCAATATACGCTTTCACATCCAGAAGAAACTGCTTCCAGGCCTCCTGATTCTTCACAAAATACCGAGGGCACTCTTTTCCTGTCACATCATAGTGGCGTATCACATCCTCCACCGCAAAATCAAATTTTCCTGCCAGCCAGGCCGTAAGGTGCACAAGGGAATCATACGTCGCTTTCGTAAATTCCCCGGTTTCATCCAAATGGCAGCACTCAATGGACATGGTATCTTCATTGCGCGCATTGGATGCATAGGCAATCTCGCTGCTGGGGATGCACTGAATAATCTCCCCTTCTGTTCCGATAATAAAATGGCTGCTGACATTGGTAGTTTTGGAATCCTTAAGTCCTTCAAAATAGTCGTGGTTCTGTTGTGCACTGGTCCCTGGGTTGGCCGTATAGTGGATGACCAGGCCCTTCACCCGGGGAAGCGCGGTCTGGGGCCGGGAGTAAGGGTTTGGCGTCAATAGCTGGACATCAAAATCCGGTGCTTCCACCACTCTCCTTGGAATAGTCTCATCCCCGGAGACCTCCTTTCCCCGTCCCCTTCCCACATGGGCTATCACCGTCACCAACACAAGAGCAAGGGTCACCACACCGACACACAGCGCCAGCCGCTGAACCATCCGAATGGTCCTTCTCCTCTTTCTTCTGCGTATTCTCTCCCTGGCAGCCCTTCGCCTGCGCAATTCTTCTGTACTCATGAAAATCCCTTACCTGTTGTCATTTGTTAAATCTTCATTTTATAAGTTTCTTGGTAAATGTCCTTCTTTGCAGTCGGATATATAACCTCTTTGTCAGCCAAACAGTCCGCTGAAAAAGTCAATGATGGGCCGGAAGAATTCCACCAGCTTATCCCAGAATCCGCTGGACTTTCCAAAATCCTCCAGCTTGTTGTACAAATCCTCGGCCTGACTCATAAGGCTGTCAAGGTCCAAATCCAAATCGCTGATTTTCTGCAGCAGCCCATTGATTTTGGCCATATCCTCCTGGCTTAAGGAGATATTAAACTCCTTCACAGCCTCCTCGATTACCCGCTGAATGTCCTCCTCAGACTCAAGCCCCTGCTCCACGATTTCCCGCTTCACATAGGCGATAAACTCCTCCACCTTCTGGGTATCTCCCACCGATTCCGCCAAATCTCCGGTAAGCACCAGCTCATTGAGGGCCGTATCCATGCTCTCCTGGGATACCTCCTCCCCAGTCATGACAGAGTATGCCTTCATGGCGCCCACCAGAGCCGCCGTTCCTGAGATGGGGAAGGGCCCGGCCACAATGATGTCCGCATCGGTAATCCCCGCCGTAATCAAGGCATTTTTGTACATGCCGATGGTGCAGTAGGATATATTTTTGGTGGTAATGTTAATGCCGTTGCCCTGCTCCCTCTTAACCACCAGAACCGAGGACAAAGACCGCTGCCCCAGGGTTTCCGCAGACAGGTATTCTCCCAGATACTGGTACTCCTCATCGATGGTGGTGTATATCACGTCATATTCAAAAAGCTGGGCAGGGTCCACTCCCAGCAGTTTAAGCACGGTATCCTTCTGGGTCTCTGACAAATTGGCTCCCAGGGACAGGTAAGGCTTATCCTCCTTGGTGACAGGCTCCGTCACCTCGCCCTCCTGGGAGGCCGCGCCCACATCTGTTCCCTGGGTGGGCTCCTGTGCAAAGGCCGTCATGGAAGATGCCAGCATGGTCAGGGCCAACGCCAATGATATGATTTTCCTTTTCATGAATCTCTCCTCTTTTCTTAATCATTTTCGGAAGCCGTCCCCCAAAAGCTGCCACCAGGCCGGCCTCCTATGTGGTCATACGCACCTCCATCCAGTGATAGAGGTCCTCATACACCTGCTGACGGTCCAGCTCATTCAAAATCTCATGACGGTCCTTGGGATACAGCTTCCAGGTAATATCCTGCATCCCCGCCGCCTTATAAGTATCATACACCCGCCTCACGCCCTTGCCGAATCCCCCCACAGGATCCTCCTGGCCAGAAACAAAGAACAGCGGCAGATGCCGGGGCGTATTTGCCACATGCTCCTTCTGGTTGTCGTACCAGATGGTGTCAAACAGATTGTAAAACCCGTTCAGCGTAAATTGAAAGGTGCACTTGGGACTTTTGGAATATGCCTTCACAATCTCCACGTCCCGGGTCAGCCAGCTGTTCTTAAGGCTCTCCCCCCGGAACTTGCTATCATTGCCCGCAAAGGCTATCTTCTGGATAAACTTGCTCCGGTACCGCCAGCCATGAAACTTCGCCAGAAGCTTACACAGCCCTTTGCCGAATTTCAACAGGCTGTCGGGCTGATAGCCGGTTCCCATAATAATGGCGCCCCTAAGCTTATGATGGTGGATGCAGAGATACTTGCGAAGCAGGAAGGAGCCCATGCTGTGGCCCAGCATAAAATAAGGCAGCTTGGGATATTTTTCCTGGGTCATAGTCCTTAGGGAATGCATATCCTCCACCAGCACATCACTTCCGTTCTTCTCCGTGAAAAAGCCCCAGTCCTTTGGAGTACTCACCGACTCTCCGTGGCCCAGATGGTCATGCCCCACCACCAGGTAGCCCTGAGCATTTAAGTACTCCGCAAAATTCTCGTACCGTTCAATATACTCCACCATTCCGTGGGTAATCTGTAAAATTCCCCTGTACTCTGCATCATCCGGCGTCCAGCATACTCCGTGAAGCTGCGTCTGCCCATCTGCGGACAAAAAGTTAAATGTAGATTTTGCCATAGTCCTTCTCCTCCTAGCAATAATTTTTCACCACTATCTGCAGGGTTTCCTGCCCGTTAAAATAGTTTAGTTCCGGATAATACACGAAGGACATGGTGACAGGCTCCGCCGCAGCCTCACCCTTGAATAATAATTCTATCACATCATTTGTGTATTTTTCCGATAGAAAATTCTTAAATTTTTCTATAGTTCCAAAATAAATGGCATCCATCCTGCGACCGTTTTTGCTTTGCACCTTCATCCGGCAGACATTTTTGCTCTTGCCCAGGACCCTGGCTGACAGGATACGCAAATCCTTGTGGGCAAACAACGGCTTCTCATTGCCTTTTCCGAAAGGCTCCAGCACGGAAAGCTCCCGCACCAGCTCCGGGGTAATGTAATCGATGGGCATAGGCACGTCAATCATGATTTTCGGGATGAAATCCTCTTCCTCCAAGGCAGTGTATGTATTAAGGCCCTGGCGCATCCTGGGAATGTCCTCCTCCCTTAAGGAGACTCCTGCCGCCATGGGATGGCCGCCAAACCTTGAAAACAGCTCCTTGATTCTGCAAAGCTCCTCATACATGGAGTAGCCAGGGATGGAACGTCCGGAGCCCTTCACGCCATCCTCCCCCCGGGTCAGCACAAATACCGGATGATTGTACCGCTCTCTAATTCTCCCGGCAATGATGCCCGCCAGGCTCTCGTGACAGTCCGGCAAATACAATACCAGCACCTTATC
>CAPNGW010000071.1 GCA_948665105.1 uncultured Lachnospiraceae bacterium | reverse complement strand
TCCCACCGTCATGGGGTACCGGGCGCCCCCCGGAACAGTTATGGTAAGGTCCGGGTTGGAGCGAAGGAAAAACACCTCTCCGTCCAGCAGCGCCTCCAGCGGAAGCCACATGTTGAACTCACCGTCAAACACATCCACCCCGTACACCCGCACATTCCATATTCCCTGGCTGGGGGTCTCAAAACGCATGAAAATCAACTGCAAATCGTTGGTGGCAAAGCTGATATTTTTGTCCACACTCACCCGGGTATTTTCAAAGATAAATGTGTACTCCCGCCGGACATTTTGGGGCGTAAGGCGTGGAATCCGCTCTCCGGTGGGCGAGATAATTTCCACGGTGAAGGTCTCAGACACCTGGCTCCACAACTCCAGGGTAAAACCGCCCACATTGGCCCCCACATTGATTTCCACATTTTGGAAGCCCCCGTTCTCTGTAATCGTCCCTCGGTAGTGATGGCGCTGATTGGACTCATTTCCCGCGGCAACAGCCACGGAGCGGTTACGCCTGCTGACCAGCGAATCCAGCACATTGGATAGAGGCCCTGCGCCGTCATGGCTCCCCCAGTTGCTCCCAAGACTGATGCACAAGGACAAGGGCATGTTAAGCTCATAGGCCAGCCGGCTCAGATAGGAGACCCCCGCCATAATATCATTTTCCTGAAAAGCAACAGCCCCTTCCTTCACAAAGAAGAAATCCCTTAAAAATTCTTTGGCCCCCTTTAATTTCACTACCCCAATGGTGGCAAACGGAGCTGCTCCCACAAATGCGTTCTGAGGGTCAGCACCTCCGGCAGCCAGACTAGCCACATAGGTGCCATGGCCATCTTCATCTGTCACCGGCACCACCGTGAGAGGGTTTTCCGAAGACAGCGCTTCGTTAATCTGGCCTTCCCGGTATTCCGCTCCATAGATAAAGCCTTCCGGCGGCGGCCCTTCCCTGCGGGTCTGATCCCAGATACCGGCAATCCGGGTTGTGCCATCTGAATTGCGAAACAGAGAATTCTGATAGTCGATGCCGGTATCAATAATCCCAATTAAAACACCCTGTCCTTTTAAAGACAGGGTAGGCTGATTCTGTATCTGAATGATGCCGCTGGCCTCCATGGCCAATTCATCCAGGGTGGCAAACAGCTTGGGAATCGCGGTATAGGTATAACTGGTTACGGTAAATGGCGGCAGTTCCTGTCTGGGCCAGTAGCCTGTCAGAAATCTTTCACTAATCTCCTGCACGCAGGGCGGCAGGGTAAAACGTTCTCCTCGGTTTTCTGTGTCGACAATCAAATCGTAATACTCATTGGAATAGACGGCCTGTGTGCAATCCATGGCTGCTCCCGTTCAAAATCCCTTTCTTCTATACTATGTAAGTAACAGGGAAAAAAGCCTGCCAGAATCCGGATAATCTGTATGGAAGATTACTCCAAGCAATGGGATTCCCTCCTAGCCAACAATGACGCGCCCTGTCACAGCATCTATTAGCCACAGCTCCATTCCTACTTCCCCGCTTTCCTCACTTTCCCCATCCATCAAGGACAGACCCATCACCCGAAAAGCCGGCATAAGAATCCGCTTCCCTTTTTCCTCATAGGGGATATAAAGAAGCTGGATTTCAGTCACCTTTATATGACATTCATCTCCACCTTCTGCCCAGCGCTCTTCCTGTACCTTTTGGGCCATACTGATTATGGCGTCCAACTTGCTTGGGCTTAATAAATCTTCTTCCCTCTGATATTCCTCCAGCACTTCTGCACACTCCAAAAGATCACACAAGCTCACACTATGGATTCCACTCCCATTCACATAGATTTGTATGTATGAAGCGTTTATGAAGTCGTCATCGTCTTTCATGTAGATGCCACCCTCCCCAAGTATGGGAACTCCTTCATATAGCAGCCCGTACTCTACCAAATACTCTCCGTCCCCCCAGTCATAGATTGAAGGATTCTCCGCCACATCAAAGCCCTGATGTCTCACAAACGCGTCACTTTGGGCCAGGGCCTCCGCCTCCGTCAGTTCCCCGCCCAGCGCCAGACTGTTAATATAGTGAAAGTTTCCCTCTCCAATATACCATGTATGGGTCACCCCATCCACTTCTACGGAATACTCCTTACTCCCATCTACGTCAACCTGCTGTACCATGCTCTCATCGTACCCCGGAATCAGGTACTTTAAGATAGCCCCTTCATCAAAAACCGCCGGCGCGGTCTCCAGCTTATAGTAAGTGTCAGAGCTCTCATCCTTAGGCAGGGATGAGCTTTCAGCCTGGAATTGGGGCTGTTCCGGCTCTTTTGCATCAGGCTCTATCCCTTCCGAAAAGTCCGAAGATGGACGTTGGCTTTGCTCACAGCCATTTAGAAACAACGCGCATAAAGCTGCCAGTAAACATATTTTCTTCATTCTATCAAATCCTTTCTGTTCATACATCTTTCTTCTGTAGTACTCCATTGGCTGGCAAGAGTCAGATACCCGCCGGTGGCTACACAGAAGGAGAGCAACAGGAACAGATTGTATCCCATCACCATAATCATAAGATTATCATTACTAAAGCAACTTGTCAATTATTATACTAGTTTTTTAGTATAATAATTGATGAAAAAGTGTAATGAATCGTTCACTTACATCGTGGACATAACGTTCATCTGTAATCGAGGGAACCTTACACTTTTTGATATATACACTACTATCTTACCATACAGCTTCCTTCTGCCTCCATCTCTACCGAATTATTGTTCTGAACAAATACCCGATAATTCCCTGATGAATCAGCGGTGAAATCGTAAATAATCGTATCGTTTCCCTTCACATAAGCTCTCTCTCCGGATGGTTTTATAATTCCCACCATAAGTTCTTTATCGATATGAGAAATTAGATATATATGTACGATGATAGCCTGGCCTTTACTTACATAAAATGTACCTGTCTGTTTCATTGTAGAAGCTGGTACCGTCCATCCTAGTAGGCTGGTAACCTCTGTCCTTTTATCCACTTCACCAGCTTCTATCGTAACACCACCATCAGGACCATTATCCACATACTTTGTATATAATGGCTTTTCGGTTAACTTTTCCTCAACCACAATATCTGTGCGTTCAACCACGTTCAGATATTGTCTGGCCAATCCGTCAGAGGCAGCCATCACAGTGGCGGAACTGAAAATCAAGAGTACACAGCTTAATAAAATTGCGAACCCAACTGATTTTTTCTTTACCTTATCAATTTTTCTCAAATGCTCGATTCTTTCTTCTAATTCATTTTTGTGTTCCATAAGGCCAACGACAAAATGGCATTTCTTCTGCCAGGTACTTTCTGCCATTCTCAATAAATTATTAAAATATACAATCGTTCCTCCAACCATGGCGCAAGCGCGTTCGTCACAGGCATACTCACTCCATCTGCATACCGTTTTACTCAATTTCCATGCCATTGGATTAAAATAATGAAATACCAGAACCAGCATAGCAAGGCACTTTAAATAAATGTCTCTCTGCTTATAATGTACCAGCTCATGTACAAATATTGTCCGAAGCTCTGCTTTGCTGAACTCTTTGACAGGCAGTATCACTTGCGGGTGAAATATTCCCATAAACTCTGCCGTAATTACATGGTAATTCTGTCTTAGCTTAACCCTGCCTGCAGGTATCTTTAATTCTGCACATACGCTTTCAAAAAGCTACTGTTTCTCTTTGTTGCAGAGAAAATTTTTCTTATTTCTCCGGTGCAGGCTCAAAGCCGAAAATACATAATTCGAGGCAATTACCAGCATACCCAAAATCCATACTACATATAGAATCCGGCATACCACAAGGATTGTGGGTGTCTTCGTAAACAACAAGCCATGCCATCTGGGGGTAGCTCTATTTATTCCTGAAACAGCTAGATAGCTCACCGGAATCAAGAATAAACAGGTGACAACCCGGAGTCCTATGTAATACCACCTGAAATATCCATACTTCTCAAACAAGCGCCCAGCCAGATACCAAAATGCCAGAGCAATGCTTCCGGCAATGGTTGTATATAGCAATGCCCCCATAAACTTAATCGAAATCTCCAGTCCATTCATCCAGCATACTCCTTATCCTGTCTGCATCTTCTTTTGTCAGTTCTGACTTTTTTGTAGATTTAAAAACTGCACATATCAAATCTGAAGCTTTACCGGAATACCAGAAGTTCTTCTGTTTCAAAATCTGGCTTTCTTTATACTCCTCTTCGCTCTTTAATACATGAATATAGCTCTGTTTACCAATACGGTAAATTTTAATATAGCCTTTGTTCAATAAATTTACCAAAAACGTGCTAACTGTTGTCATGGCATAGTCCTTGCCATATAGCTGCTTTAAATTTTCCTGTAATTTCATTTTTGCAATATCTTCGCCCGCATCCCAGATAGCCTTCATAATCAAGGTTTCACTCGCCGTCAAATCTCTCTCTTCTTCGTAATCAGAAATCATATCTTCTCCTCCTATCTTAATATATTTTTAAAAGTGCTTAACAATCGCCATTGCATATCTATTATAATACTAATACTATCATAATTTCAAGGCATGTATTTTTTACATAATTTTTCAAAAAATATTTTATAATTTCACCTCATTCATCCTGTCTGAAAGAATTCCAGACACCGGTGATACGAGGACATTGGTTAGTACTATAGTGCTATAATACAGTCAAGCAAGAAAACAACAAATTTCAAGTTGTAACGTTGAATATATCAGTAAAGCATGACATTCACAACCGGACAAGCGTGTCTAGTCTGAAAATATGGTATTTTCTCACTTTATGTCGTGTAAACAAAAGAACTTTTAACATACTCTGTGAATCAAGGAGGAAAAGTGAATGGATCAGAGAAAAGTAGGTCAGTTTTTGAAAACACTACGTAAAGAAAAAAATATAACTCAAGAAGTGTTAGCAGAGACATTGAATGTATCCAGCAGAACAGTATCCAGATGGGAAACGGGAAGTAATATGCCAGATATCAGTTTACTGGTTGAACTATCTGAATTCTATCAGGTTAGTATCTCTGAGATAATCGATGGAGAAAGGAAGAGTGAGAAAATGAATCAAGAAACGAAAGACACTGCAATTAAAATGGCAGAATATAGTAAAAACGAACTCAACACAGAGAAAAGGAAAATAATAAATGTTCTCCTCATGATATTTGGCGTATTTATTATTATTTCTGCTTTAGCAATATTTCCGAATGAAAGTAGTTGGGGAAGCATTTATGCAATTATTGGTGGAGCCATATTAACTGTAGGAATTTATTTCAGGATTAAGTCTGTACTTGTAAAAAGAGCCTCACGAATAGTGAGTGTTGTTGGATGTGTCATTGTATTATTTGGAATTTTTACCGTTTTAGATTATATTGCAGTCTCACAATTTCAGCAGGTTCCTAGATTCAGTTATGAAAAATCTTATGGCGACGATATCGTTGAACACAAAACATTATTTTATACAGTCATTCAAAAAAATCCAGGAACTGCAAATGAAAGTATCGAAATTGCAAGATAATTTTATGCCCATTTAAGGTATGAATTCTGGATATAATTCTATAGGCCCTTTAATTCCCCCGAATTTGGGAGAATTCTGATTGTATCGCTCATAAAGTCCTTTTCCTTTGTGCTGACCAGCTTAAAATGGTCTCCAGCGTAATAAACGCTTATTCCAAGGTATATTCTCCAATCATTTTTCTTTCAAGGCATCTATAACCTGTAACGGAGAAATGCTTCCATAGCCTGTACCGGAGAAAAATATTGAATCCCAAAAACTGGTATGGTATAATATTAATAAATATTATACCGGCCCGGAGCGAAGCGAGGCCTTCCCCCGGTGGGGCTATGTGCGAAGCACATGGCATAATTATTACAAAAGCGGTGATATTATGACACGTCAACGATATGTAAAAACAGAAGATTTAACTGAAAATATGATGATTGACCAGCCCATCGTCGATTTGTCCGGACGTCTGCTCATTTCCCGTAAATCCCTCTTAACTGCCAAAATGATTCAGGCTCTGAAGGACATGTACCTGCCCGGCGTCTACATCCGGGAGGGCACGGAAGAGCCCATCTTAGAATTGTCTGAGCCCACAGAGGAGGTGAAGGAAATCATTGCACGGGAAACCGTCTCTGACGTTTCCAAGGTGGAGCTGACGGAAAAGGTGAAGAAGCACGTATCCGAAGGGATACAGTACCTGTACGGAAATACAGAAGCTGACGACTTTGTGGATACCTCCAAGGCCATTTCCGATGTGCTTCTGAAAGCCATCTCTGACAATGAAGCCCTTGCCTTCGATATCAACATTCTGAAGGTAAGCGACGAATATACCTTCAAGCACAGCGTAGACGTTGCCACCATCTCCATGATGCTGGCCAAAAAAGCCCGCATGAGCACACAAGAGGTTCATGTGATGGGCGTTTGCGGACTGCTTCACGACATCGGCAAGTCAAGAATTCCCAATGAGATTCTCAACAAACCGGGGAAGCTCACCGACAAAGAATTTGAATTGATGAAACGGCATCCCGTTTTGGGACATGACATCATTAAGGAGAAAACTGATCTCTCCATTGACATTTTAAACGGTGTGCTGCAGCACCATGAAAAATTAAACGGCAAAGGTTATCCTGTGGGTCTTGTGTCCCGCCAGATCAGCCGCTTCGCCAAAATCATCTCCGTGGCCGACATCTACGATGCACTGGTTACGGAACGCCCCTACAAGTCAGCCTTCTCCCAGCGGGACGCTATGGAGATGATTTTGTCCATGTCGGGAGAGCTCGATGTTTCCACTCTCCGACATTTTATGGGAACGGTTATTCTCTACCCGGTGGGCAGCATTGTACTTCTAAGTAATGGCGAACAGGCCCGGGTGGTATCCAACAATTCCAGCTTCCCTCTCCGGCCCAAAGTGGTGGGACTTCAGACCGGCAAAATCTATAACCTGGCTGATGATTTGTCCTGTGCCAACATAGTCATTGACTGACAATCGATTCCGGCAGTGCCTGATATCCCCTAAGGGTGATAACAGGACCGCCGGTATTTTCAATATAGGCCCTGGTAATGGTCACTTTACCAATGTTGTCATCCTTGGGAATCTCATACATGATATCCAGCATGAATTCCTCAAGAATAGCCCGGAGAGCCCGGGCTCCCACATCCTTTTCCCTTGCCTTTTTGGCAATGGCCAGAAGGGCCTCCTCCTCAAATTCCAGCTTCACCTCATCCATGGCCAGAAGCTTCTGGTACTGCTTGATAATGGCATTCTTCGGCTCGTTTAAAATCCGCACCATCATATCCTCGCTGAGAGCATCCAGCGTAAAGAGCACCGGCAGACGGCCCAAAAATTCGGGAATCATACCATATTTGCGGATATCCTCCACGGCCACCCGGCTTAACAGATTCTCTTCCTTATCATACTTATCCTTCAAATCTGCCCGAAATCCCATGGAAGAATGCTTATTCAACCGTTCCTTGATAATATCCGTAAGATCCGGGAAAGCACCTCCACAGATAAAAAGGATATTCCTGGTATTGACGGTTGCCAGAGGCACCATAGCGTTCTTGCTGTTGGCGCCCACAGGAACCTCAATCTCCGCACCTTCCAGAAGCTTCAGCATTCCCTGCTGCACGGACTCGCCGCTGACATCCCTCTGGTGGGTGTTCTTCTTCTTGGCAATCTTATCAATCTCATCAATAAAAATAATGCCGTGCTCCGCCTTCTCCACGTCATTGCCCGCCGCAGCCAGCAGTTTTGTCACCACGCTCTCAATATCGTCGCCGATATAGCCCGCCTCCGTAAGAGAGGTGGCATCCGCAATGGCAAGGGGCACATCCAGAAGCTTCGCCAAGGTCTTTACCAGATACGTCTTTCCGCTTCCTGTGGGTCCAATCATCAGCATGTTGGACTTCTCAATCTCTATACCGTCCAGGGTATCCGAGGCCACACGCTTATAGTGGTTGTATACCGCCACAGACATAACCTTTTTGGCATGCTCCTGCCCCACCACATACTCGTCTAAGCTGGCCTTAATTTTGTGGGGCGCAGGAATAGCCTTAATGTTCAGTGCCGGCTTTGCTTCCTTCTCCTCCTTGGGCTTTTTCTTTTTCAGCTTCTGATTCTGGGGCATCATCCCCTGCAAATCCGAAAGATTAATCATGCTGATGTTGGGCATGCCTGGAAATCCGGTGATATTGGGCATATTCGGCATATTTGCCGGATTGAAATTGCTCATATCCCCCATGGGGAAACCGGACTGATTCATGCTGTCGAAAGTCTTCTGCATACAGTCGGCGCAAATGCAGATATTGCTGGGTATCTTAATCATCTTCCCTGCTTTGCTCTCAGGCCGGCGGCAGATGTAACAAATATCCTCATATTCTTCTTTATGGTTCTGATTGTCTCCGCTGGTATCGGGGGCTTTCGCTTCCTCTCCGTCCACTTCGGACAGCAACTCTTTGTCTGACATGGAAAAATCTCCTTCTTACGCTAAAATGGAAGATTCACAAGAAACCTTCCACTTTAGTATAATTCAAGGAAATAAGAATCTCAATAGAAAAATCCACAAGACTGAAATTTTATTTTAGGGAAACGCTGATTAAAGCGTTTCTGGTGCCTTACTGGAAAAAGAGATGGAATCCGGTAATCCGCTGCTTTAGCACATCATAGTAAAGTCCCACGGTTATATCCCCCTCCATCAACAGCAATATACTGTCCTTAAGCTCAATCATCTGAATGGGAGCATCATCCAGATTGTACCCCGCCCGTATAGCATACAGTTCTTCCTTCCAGCCGGTATCAGACATCTCATTCAAAAACGTCAAAGACTTCAAAGCCTCATCTTCAGCAAAAAAATCCCCGAACAGTTCCACATACATATACCAGCCGTCCACTTCCATTATACTATAATAAATCAAGAGCACACTGGCAAACAAATCGGTTACCTTGTCCGGATGCTTCTCTAGCCATACCCGGAATTTCTCTCTGCTCTCTGCCCACTCCTCCGTCTCCTGTATCCCTTCTTCCTGAACCAGAATACAGGAAAAGGAAATTATATTCACATCATTGACAGCAAGTTTCACCTCATACTCCTGTCCCTCCAGGGAGAGTCTGTCCTGATAAAAATAAAAGTACGCAGGATTGCCGTCCGGATAGATTCCTTGCCTCATACTTTCTAAAATAGTCTTATTCTGCGTATCATACCATCGGCTGACCACCTGATGGTCCACATCTGCCACCATGGAAATCAATGTGTACAACACATTGTTCTCCAAATACGGATCATAGGAAATATATCCCTTCCAACCGTCCTCCACATCGTCTGATTCTTCCTCTGTATAATAATTCCAGGGATATAGTACAATATCATCCTCCAGCCGGGAGTAAAACAGGTTGGAGAGATTTCCAGTCATAATAATCCGCTCCGGCTCAGAAGAGCTTTTTAATACCTGCTCCCCACTAAAAATAATGCCACCGTATCCCACTGCCAGGATTACCGCTGCACACACCAGAGTCAGCAAAAGTGACTTAACTGTCTTCATGTGCCACACCTCCTTTCATTCGCACCGTCACGGTAGTGCCTTTTCCCTGCTGGCTCTCGATCCGCAGGTTCCCCCGGTGAAGTCTTGCAATCTCCACGCAGAGCGCCA
>CAPNGW010000070.1 GCA_948665105.1 uncultured Lachnospiraceae bacterium | reverse complement strand
TCCACCCACATGCCGCCCTCCGGCTCCCAGCGGCCCTCCTTCACCCGCTCCTTAATCTGCTGGTAAAGCCCAGGATACCGCTCCTTCAAAAAGACATACAGCTGAGGCTGACTGGACATAAACCGATATCCGGGATATTCCTCCATCAGCTTTAGCACCGTGGCAAAGCTTCTTGCTACCTTTTCTCTGGTCTGGGCCACGGTCCACCACCAGGCCACATCAATGTGGGTATGGCCGATACAGGTGGCAATCACATCCCGATAGCCTCCTTTATCGGTATAAAGAGCCTTCTCAAGATAAGCCAATGCCTCCCGGATGCTTTGATAAAATTCCTCCGAATAAGGTGTACGAAGATCCAGAAGATTCACTGCACTGTTTAAAATCTCCTCCATCTCCATCCGGTTCCTGTCCTCCCGCTCCATCCGTGTAAAAGCGGAAAGAGGCACCCACAAATCATAGTAGAGCTTCTCTATGTCCCCATCTACTTCCTGAATCTCAGGAATCAAATTGAATTCCTGGTGGAGTGTTCCGGAATACGCCTGAAGCTCCAGAGTCAGCCTCTCTCCTGCCTTTGTCTTCTCCGACAGGAAAACCTCCCGGTGGTTCATATCCATACCCTGAATGGGTGTTCCGTTCACAAAAAGCAAAAACTGCGGGTTCTTGGCATCGTCCCACTCGTCAATCTGGGTGCTTACATACATCCACATGGGTTTTCCGTCAAACTCCTTTGGAACGGTAAATTCTGCCCGAAACCAGTAATGGCGGTCCTTCCCGTACCAATGCATGGTCCTGGTGTCAAAGACCTCCCAGGGAGCCGAATCCAAGGCCGCCTCCTTAGGTGTAATAAATAATCCTTCCTTATACTGCCATTCCGTAATCAGGTGCCGCTGCTTCACCTTGAGCTTTATAAGCTCATCGCAGATTCCCTTCACTCTCTTGTCCAAAAATTCCATGTCTCTTAACTCCTGTCTCTTCAATCTCTAAATATGGTGCTCCTTTATATAGGAAATCAATTCTTCCGCCGTGGTGAAAGCAATGCCGGTGACGGTATCCGCACAGCCGTAATAGATTGCAATCCTTCCGGTATCTGCATCGGAAAGGGCTGCACAGGGGAATACCACATTGGGCACGTCACCCATGCACTCGTACAGCTCGTAGGGCGCCAGAATGTAATCTCTGGAACGGTACAATACCTTCCAGGGCTCCTCCCTATCAAGAAGGGCCGCACCCATCCGGTACACAAAGCCGTTGCAGGTGGTAATGACTCCGTGGTAAATCATCAGCCATCCCTCATCCGTCTTGATTGGGATGGGGCCCGGTCCGATTTTGGTGCACTGCCATGCGGAATCATCCCCGGAAATGGGACTCATCATATGGCGGTGTTTTCCCCAGAACTCCATGTCCGGACTCTGGCTGACAAAAATATCGCCAAAGGGTGTGTGCCCGTTGTCGCTGGGACGGCTTATCATCATATACCTCCCGTTTATCTTTTCCGGAAACAGCACACCATTCCGGTTACAGGGCAGGAACGCATTTTCCAGCTGTACGAATTTCTTAAAATCAAAGGTGTAGGCCACACCGATGGTGGGTCCGTGATAGCCGTTGCACCAGGTAATATAATACCGGTCTTCCAGGAAGCATACTCTGGGGTCATAGCGATATTCACGATTCAAAATCTCGACCTCGGTGCCCTCAAACTGTATCGGCTCATCCTCAAGCTCCCAATGAATCCCGTCTTTGCTTCTTCCCACAAAAATATCCATGCTGATGGACCTGCTGTCACAGCGGAAGACTCCCGCAAAGCCATCCTCAAAGGGAACCACTGCACTGTTGAATACACTGTTGGATACCTTGTTGCCATTTCTGCCAATGATGGGATTGCCACTGTAACGCCATACCGGCATGGTATATCCGGCCGGCTTTTCTTCCCATGGTAAATTTGGCAAAGCCGCTCCTATTATTTTACTCATAACAATCCTCTTTTCTGTCCATATATTCTGTTCCTATATTATATCAAAAAAAGGCCGCAACAAAATAGAATTTTTTATTTTGTTGCGGCCCTTCCATCACTGTGAATTATTTCCACAGAAATAAATCATATGCCTAACTTTCTCTTCCGTATAAACCGGGTTACTGCCAGCTGCTTACCTGCTCCTGCGCAGTTTCCAGAACAGTCTGATAGCCTGCTGCCTCCAGCTCGGAAACAATCTGGGGAATCAGAACCTCAGGATCCTGAGCGCCGGTCCACAGCTCTGCTTTGTACTTCTCCATTACGTTACGGCAGTTTGCAAGCTCAGTCTCAACTGCGCTGGTATCCATATCAAATCCAAGCAGCACGGAAGGAGTTGCATTTTCGTTCAGGGTCTGAACCTCACCCCATGGGTCATCTTCGGAAACAACCTCCGGTGTAACGATGAAGAAGGTACCCTGTGTATAACCTGCCATGCTCCAGGGATCTTCTTTCAGCTTCGCTACCTTGCCGTCCTGGTAATCCCAGTTATCACCCTGTACGCCATAGAAGAACCAGTCACGCACCTGGGGGTCTGTGTTCACAAGCTGTAAAAGTGCCAGAGCCTTCTCCGGATTCTTGCTGTTCACGGAGATTCCGTTTAAGGAGCCGCGAACGGTGCTGTTGGAAAGGTAGGTCTTGCCATACTGGATTGCTTCGCAGTTTTCAATGCCGTTGTTGGGGCCCCAGTTAGTCTTGGCAGCTCCGCTCCAGCCCTGTGCCACGAAGAAGTTCCGGTATCCGTTGGTATCATCAGCCTGAGGTGCATCGCCGTTGATGATTCCATCCTTATACATCTGATGAACAATTTTAAGGTCTGCCAACAAATCGGGATCCTCTAAGGGATTGAAAACGGTCTTGGAGCCGTCTTCGTATTTCACACCCAGTGCAGGAAGTCCGGTTCCCAAATCGTCATACTTCATAGCAAGGAAATTTGCTCCGTTCTTGGACATGTAGTAGGGGCTTCCGCCTTCGCCTTCCTTGATGGTCTTAAGTGCCTCATACAGAGAAGCCATGTCGGTGATGTTCTTATAGTCAACGTTATACTTTTCTGCAACAGCGGCATCCCATACAAAGTAGTTGGTTACAGAGCTGTCCTTGTAGGTGGGAACTGCATAAACGCCGCCTTTACTGGAAGCTGCAGTCCAGTATTTCTCCGGAATGAACTCAAGCAGTTCAGGTGCTGCGGTGGGAAGCAAATCGGAAAGCTCCAGGAAAATCCCGGTGGTTACCTCTGCGCCGTAACGGCCCTGGTCTGTAAACAGAATATCAAAATCCTCGCCGGAGTTGGCAATCATGCTTCTTCTCTCATCCCAGCCAGCCCAGGGAACAATTTCCATATCCACGTTTACGCCAATCTTCTCTTCCAGGTACGGATTCACCTGAGCAAGCCATGCCTCATAGTTATCAGGCATTCCGTTTCCGACTGTAACCCATTTTAAGGTTACTACTTCGCCGTTACTCTCGCCACCTTGGTTTTCTTCACCCTGATTCTGGTCTTGGTTTTCTTCCTTTCCGGTATCTGGTGTGGTGGAAGGTTTCTCTTTGTTTCCGCATCCTGCAAGAGCACTTAAACCAAGTGCGCCTGCAAGAGCAAGGGCCATCCATTTTTTCTTTCTCATCTTTTTTCTCCTTTTCTTTGATTTTGCTCCCTCAAGGGGGCTTTATGTTGTCAGCCATAAAACGGGCCCTTAACCCTTGACTGCTCCAACCGTAAGTCCTGAAATAAAGTATTTCTGGAAGAAGGGATAAGTACAGGCTATGGGTACGACAATGATAACCGCCATGGCCATTCGGGCACCCTCCTTGGGCATTGCATTCCAGTATGCCTGCAGGGAAAGTCCCTGTGTGGGATTATTCGCCATCATCTCAATGGCTCTTTGAATGTTATTCAAAAGGGCCTGCAGGGAAAGCAGCCTTGTATTGGTAATGTACAGGGAAGCCTGGAACCAGTCATTCCAATATCCAAAGCACAGGAACAACGCAATGGTTGCCATCATGGGCTTTGCCAGAGGAATGGCAATTCTTGTAAAGGTAACAAACTGGCTGGCTCCGTCAATCTGTGCCGACTCAAACACCGATTCCGGTATGTTGGTCTTAAAAAAGGTCTTGCAGATAATTACATTGAAGGAGGATACACACAGGGGCAGTATCAATGCCCAGACGCTGTCCTTCAAATTCAAAAGCTGGATATTGATTACATAGGACGAAAGCATACCACCGTTAAAAATCATGGGGATAAATACAACCATCGTCATAAAGCCGTTCAGCTTATAGTTACTTCTGGAAATAACATATCCCATGGTGCTGGTAAGAATCAGTCCCAAAATAGTTCCCACCACTGCCACAAGCACGGAGATTCCAAAGGCCCGCATGATGGAATCTGCCTCGTTTATCAGGAATTTATACGCCTCTGATGAAAATTCTGCAGGCCAGAACCGGTATCCATGCAACCGAATGGACTGTTCCGACGTAATGGAGATGATAAACACGAATATTACCGGTATAATACTGATTGCCGCAAATATCGTAAACATGATATTAAAAAGCACGTTGGTCTGGGGCTTAATCCGGTTCAGCCTCACCAGTGAATCTTCCATCTGTCTGTCTTTTGCCATCTCGCACCTCCTAAATAATCGCGCTGTCACTGTCAAGCTTTTTCACCAGTGCATTGGCAGCCAGTATGGTGATACAGCAGGCAATGGACTGGAAGAAGTTAACAGCTGCCGGCATTCCGATGGGCGCTGACGACCGAATCGCATTAAACACATAGGTATCAATGGTGGCCGTTGCAGTGAAAATGGAACCTTTGGCTCCCTGGGAAACCTGATAAAACAGTCCGAAATCCGAATAGAAAATCTTACCGATATTCAAAATGAACATCATGATAATTACGTTTTTCAGACAGGGCAGAGTGATGTTAAACACCTGCTGCCGCTTATTGGCTCCGTCTACTACCGCCGCCTCATAGAGGGTCTGGTCAATGCCTGCAATACTGGAAAGGTAGATTACCATACTGTAGCCCACATTCTTCCAAATGTACATGAACACCAGAATGAATGGCCAGGCCCCCGCCGTCATATACCACGAAACAGCTTGTCCGCCTCCATCGCGAATCATGCTGTTGATGAGGCCGTTGTCCATATTCAGGAAAGCATCTGCAAAGTAGGCTACCACTACCCAGGACATAAAGTAGGGAAAAATCATCAGGGTCTGATAGACCTTTGCCTTCCGCTTACTGTGTATGAGGCTGATTAAAATCGCCGCAGTTACCGAAATCACCAGTCCCAGCACAATGAACACCAGATTGTACACAATGGTATTTCTCAGGATAACGAACAGGTCATTGGACTTAAACAGAAATTCAAAATTCTTGAATCCATACCAGTCACTGGAAAACACATTGTAAAAGAAACTCTTTCCTGCCGTCACCCGGTAGTTCTTAAATGCAATAATTAATCCGAACATGGGTAAAAAGCAGAATAAAATGTACCACACTGTGGTAGGCACCGCCAGCAGTGTAAGCTCGGTATCGTTTTTTGTCCAGGAACGTTTTCTACGCTTCCTCTTCTTCTCTTCCGCCATCTTAACACTCCTCCCTCTTTGTTAACTTTTATTACAACAAAATGTTAACATATCGCTTTGTGGTTGTCAAGATTCATTTCTTTTATTTTTCTCATTTTCCGTTTTTTTGTACATTATATATGATTTTACACTTTATTTTTTAGCAATATTTTGTTTCAAATTTCTTTTTATATTTTACTTTTATAGATTTCCGTGTATCTGACGTTAATTTTTGTTAAACCACCTTTGTATAAAAAAGAATTTCCCTTTGCGAAATTCTGCGCCGCAAACAATAAAAAGAGGATATTCGCTCCTGCCAATAGCAGGAACAAATATCCTCTGTACTCTTTTCATATTATGTTACCGAAAAACCGACTCCCGGTATATGATGGGCGGATTGACATACGCCAGTTCAAAAGGTGCCTCCGGGTGCTCCATCCGGTAAAGCATCTGCATGGACAGACGCTTGCCCAGCAGCCTGGTCTTAACGTCAGCGGTGGTAAGAAGCCCCTCCACATTGCTGTACTCCCGGCTTCCGTCATAGCCGGTCACAATAATCCCCTCCGGTATGCGCTCCTTATGCTCCGAAAAATAGCTCTGAAGAAAATGGGCAATGTAATCGCTGGCGCATATAAAGGCCTGGGGCAGCTTTTCCAGGGAGTCCAGAAACTCACAGATTTCCCGATGGTAGGAAAAAATGCCGATACTTCCGGTGAGGCTGGCCTCCTCATTTACCGGAAGCTTATGGTCATGCATGCAGTCACAGAAGCCACGGTAGCGCTCCATATTGGTCCGGGCATACTGGATGTCCCCGATAAAGCCCAAATCGGTAACACCTCTGTTCAGGATGGACTCTGTAATTTCGTAAAGGGTATCATGCCCCTCCAAAAGCACAAGGTCGCCCCGAAGCTCCCGTCTCTCCATCTGTGGAACCGTGTCCAGATAGACCTTGGGAAGCTCCAGGCGGTTGATTTTCCGAATCAGGCCTATATCATACACATTCAAAACGATAGCTCCCTCAATGGTCCCTCCGGTCAAGATAGCCGGCATGGCGAAGCCCTCAGAATCCGCTGCAGGCAAATAGGTGTAAATCAGGTTCACCTTGTGGTAGGAAAATTCCTGGGCCATACGGTGTATAATGTTGGTCCAGAAGGTGGAAGAATCCGGTCTGGATACAATGAGAGATACATTCCTCTCTGTCTCTGTAAAAAGGTGCTCTGTGTTCACCCTCAAATATCCCAGCTCTTTTGCCTTCTCCAATATCCTTTCCTGTAATGCCGCCGACACACCGGTATGATTGTTGAATACCTTCCAAACGGTTACCCTGGAAATATTCAGGGCGTCTGCGATGTCCTGCATGGTAACTTTACTCATATTAATTCCTCTGTACTCATCTCGTAAATTGCTTTATTCTGAAATTGCTTTTAGTATAGCAGTTCTGTTTGGAAAAGGCAAGTGGGTTTTTAATAAAAGATAATTGTTTTTTTACATTGTTTACATTTTCACAATATGGATGTCACCCTGGTCACCAGGGCCTGGCAGAAGCCTTCCACCTCATAGGCTCCGCTTCCCGCCGACAGGAAAAAGCTGTCTCCCTTTCGGAACTTAAGCTCCTCTCCGCCGGAGCGGACACATCCTTCCCCTTCCATAAAGATAATGCTGGCAAAGGATGTTTCATCCACATGGCCTTCCATTTTCTTCATGGCCCTTCCGTCTAAATACAGGCTGTCCACGGTAAAATATTCACAGGATGCCACATGGGGCTGAAAGCTTTTGCTTCTTACCATGGGGGTTCGATTGGTGACATCCAGAGCCTTTTCCACATGCAGCTCCCGCTTTTTCCCGTCCTTTCCCACCCGTCCGTAATCATAAACACGATAGGTGACGTTGGAGTTCTGCTGAATCTCGGCAATGACGATGTCCTTGCCGATGGCGTGGATAGTCCCTGCCTCAATAAACAGCACATCCCCTTTTTGCACCATCACTTTATTTAAAACCTCCAGCAGCGTATCCTCTTTGATCCTTCTCTCATATTCCTCCCGGCTGATTTCCTCTTTAAAGCCGTAGTACAGGAAGGCCCCTTCCTTGCAGTCCATAATGTACCACATCTCGGTCTTGCCGTACTGGCCTTCCACTCTCTTTGCATATTCATTGTCGGGATGGACCTGGATGGACAGGTTATCCCTGGCGTCAATGAATTTGATAAGAATGGGAAAATCCTCAAACCGCTGACAGTTTGTACCCAGGACCTCCTTGCCCTGACCCTCTATGTACTCCTGTAAGGTCTTTCCCGCAAATGCACCGTTGACAATCCGGGAGGGGCCGTCCGGATGACAGGATAACTCCCAGCTTTCTGCCAGAACATCCCCCTCATACTGCTTATTGTATTCCTCCACCAACCGGTGTCCGCCCCAGATATAGTCCTTGAAGCTGGGGGCTAATTGTAATAATGCCATATCTGTTCTTCTGCCTCCTGGTAATTCACTCTTTCTTTCCCATGTCCCATACTATGTTACCTGCTCTTATTTTCATATTCCAGCATACCCAGCCGGACAGCCCCAAGTATCCCCGGGTCGTCCCCCAAAGCCGGAGGAACAATGTAGCCTTCCATATTCTCCTGAATCATAGGATGCTGCACATACCCGTTCAACAGCTCCTGCACCTTCCCCCGCACCATGGAAAAAAGCTTCTCCACGTGCATCACGCCGCCCCAGAGGATGATTTTTTCCGGGGAATAAGCAAGAATATAATCCACCACTGCCTGGGCAATGTAGTATGCCTCTAGCTCCCAAACCTCCTTCCGGTCCACAAGCTTGTAGGCCTTGTCCCCCCAGCGCTCTTCTATGGCCGGGCCTGCCGCCAGTCCCTCCACGCAATTCTCATGGTAAGGACAATGCCCCTTATAGGTATCCTTGGGGTGTCTCGTAAGCAAAACATGTCCCGCCTCGGGATGTACCAGCCCATGAAGCAGGCCACCGTTACAGTAAACGCCAATGCCTACCCCGGTTCCCACAGTAATATAAATCGCCGATTCACACCCTCTTGCTGCTCCCCAGGTCACCTCCCCCAGAACAGCACCGTTCACATCCGTATCGAATCCCACCGGAACGTGCAGCTCCTTCTCAAAGGTCCCCACCATATCACAGTTCTGCCATGCCAGCTTGGTGATGTGCCCGTATGTGTTGGACCTTCGATTCAAGTCCACCGGTCCAAAGCACCCGATTCCAAGAGCCTGAACCTTCCACTTCTTAAAGTACGCAACCATTTCCCCAAGGGTAGTCTCCGGCTTCTCCGTGGGTATGGACACACGCTCAAGAATCTTCACGTCCTCACCCACACGGCCGCCACACTCCGCAAACGCCCGCTCTGACACCTCTGCCACAGCGCAGACCATCTTTGTTCCGCCTGCTTCAATTCCACCAATCAACATAATCGCACTCTCCTTTATTTAAAATAATAATTCCTAAAATTTATTACCGTAAAGCATACAACCCCAGCTACAGGATATGTTATTTTAGACACGCTCTCGCTCCGCAAAAGACGCAGCAGACACGAAACTCTCTTGCCCTGGGGCAAGTTCGTTAAGTGCCGACGCCTTTCGAGGGTCTAAAGCAACACATTCTGTAGCCGGGGCCTCTTTTTCCACTATACATATATTATTTTAAAATTTAAAAAGCTAATTTCTCCGCAAAATAAGCGTCCAAATCCGCAATCTTCACACGCTCCTGCTCCATGGAGTCGCGGTCACGGACCGTAACAGCTCCGTCCGTCTCAGACTCAAAATCATAGGTCACACAGAAGGGCGTTCCAATCTCATCCTGTCTGCGATAACGCTTGCCGATATTGCCTCTGTCGTCAAACTCGCAGTTATAGTTCTTGGACAGCTGGGCAAAAATCTTCTCCGCTCCCTCGTTGAGCTTCTTGGACAAGGGCAGTACCCCAATCTTAACCGGCGCCAACGCGGGGTGGAAGTGCAGCACTGTCCGCATGTCCGGCGCTTCCTCCGTACCGATATTCTCCTCATCGTAGGCCCCGCACAGGAAGGCCAGCACCACCCGGTCCGCTCCCA
>CAPNGW010000069.1 GCA_948665105.1 uncultured Lachnospiraceae bacterium | reverse complement strand
ACGCCGGTTTTGCCGGAGACTTCATATACTTCCTTATGGGCTTCCGCCTAAACAGGACGGCTTTTTTGCGCGATATTGCCGGGGCCCATGACTGTACTTTTGACTTATGTTAAAATCTTTTTGAAAAAGCTTTTGATTTGATGTAGTATTCGCCGTTAAAACCGTAGTATATAGGTGAAACCGGAAGGGAGGAGGTATGATGATAAATGATGAAAAAATCATAGAAATGTTTTTCGAGCGTTCAGAACAGGCTATACGGGAACTAAACAATAAATACGGGAAAATTTGCCACAACCTCTCGTACAACATTGTAAACAACAGACAAGACGCAGAGGAGTGCGTCAATGATGCCTATTTAGGAGCATGGAACGCAATTCCCCCGGCGCGTCCCAATCCACTGTTGACTTATCTCTGCAAAATTGTTCGGAACATTTCGCTCAAACTTTATTGGAGAAAGGGAGCGGATAAACGAAACAGCCATTACACCATTGCTATGGAGGAAATCGAAACCGGGATAGCAGCCCCAAACACAGTGGAAGCCGAGATTGAAACGAAAGAGTTGGCTTTTCTCATCGAAGAGTTTTTAGACACGCTAACTCTCGAAAACCGCGTTATCTTCATGCGCCGCTATTGGTTTTCTGATAGCTACAAGGACATAGCCAAGTTCGTAGGGCTTACGGAGAAAAATATCTCCGTCCGGCTGACCCGCATCCGTGAGAAGATGAAAAAATACTTGACTGAAAGAGAGGTATTCATATGAACTCGAAGAAATTTTCTGAAGCCATGAGTGAAATTGATAACAAATATGTTGATGAGGCAATCCGCTACAAAAAAAGTGGCAAAAAACATAGTTATATTAGATGGGTTGCTTCTGCTGCCTGCCTTGCTTTCATCATTGCCGTAGCTGCTTCTATTGTAGACCGGGCACAAAATCAAATAAAACTGTCTGACAACTCCAGTAATGTAACTGTTCGCTACACAAGCAAACCTTTTTTCATGCAGAGTAGTAGCTCGTTAATTTTTCTCACAGAAGAAGAACTGTTCACGCATTTTGACACAGCGATTTTCAAAGGAAGAATATTGAACCTCAATAACATTGAGCTTAATTTTAATGGTGACAAAAACTATCGTGCGATTGCTGAAATTGAAGTGGAAACAGTATATCGCGGATCTTGCAATGCAGGCGATACAGTATCCGTTTTATTGCCATGTCCTATTATGAAAGACTTTTGGGTAGAAGATACCGACATAGTTTCGTCTATGCAAGTAGGTATGACCGGGATTTTTATGCCAATGATTTATGATGATACCTCTATTCGAGAGCAAAATGGAGCAAGATTGGCATTAAAAGATATTGCAGACTATGGTTTTGCGGATGGTGTGCGGTATGCGTTTCTTGAAACCGAAGATGGTCTGGTGTTTTCCAGAAGCTCTTATGAAAGCATATCCGACGCCACAACCCTTGATGAAATTGAAAATTATATTCTGAATATGATTAGCAAGTAACCGTAACTCACAAAAACATTCAGATTCCGAGCCTATGAAAAAAGGCTGTCTGCCCTGTCATTCTCCTTGCATTTAAAGGCCGCCTGTGCTATACTATGACCCGTCAGCCAAAGTCCGCAAAACCAAGGTCATTATAGGAGGCTGACCGCCGATTCCCGGCGTTAAATGAATCGAGTGTTCGAGACCTTCCACTCGTAAAACAAAACTAAAGGAGAATGATATTATGAGAAACAAAAATGTACTGTTCCTGGTGCAGGCCGCCATGATTGCGGCCATCTATGTGGCACTAACCTTCGTAAGCAGCTCAATGGGGCTGGCTTCCGGTACCATTCAGGTACGAATTTCCGAAGCCTTGTGTATTTTACCTGTATTTACCACGGCGGCCATTCCGGGATTGTGGCTGGGATGTCTTATGGCGAATCTTCTCACCGGAGCCATTCTGGTGGATGTGGTATTCGGCAGCATTGCCACGTTGCTGGGAGCCCTGGGGACGTATTATCTTCGAAAGCACAGGTTTGTGTGCACTCTGCCTCCGGTGGCGGCAAATATGGTTATCGTGCCCTTCGTACTGCGGTACGGCTACGGATTTATTACGGAGTACCGTGGGATAGACTGGTCCCTTCCCTTCAACGCAGTGACGGTTGGAATCGGAGAAATCATCACCTGCGTGGTTATGGGCGGCGTGCTTTTGAGAGTCCTTTTAAGATACCGCAATGTAATCTTTACGCCGGAAAGATAGTTGACGAAAGCCTGTAAAATGTCTATAATATAGCTTATCGAAAGCAGCGATAAGTTAACGAGGAAAAATGCGAAGCATTTTCGCGAGTCTGGGGGAAAAACCATGAAGAAATTAGAGGATTATGTAAGAAGCATACCGGATTTTCCGGAGCCGGGAATCATTTTCCGGGATGTGACCAGCATTTTACAGGACGCAGACGGACTTGCACTTGCCATAGACGGAATATTGAAAATGCTGGATGGTGTGGAGTATGATGTGGTGATTGGGCCGGAATCCAGAGGATTTATTTTCGGGGTGCCGGTGGCTTACGCACAGCATAAGGGCTTCGTGCCGGTGCGTAAGAAGGGGAAGCTTCCCTGCGAGACCATTGAGGCAGAGTACGCGCTGGAGTACGGCACCGCAGTGATTGAGATGCACAAGGATGCCATTCTGCCAGGCCAGAGAGTGGTGATTATCGACGATTTGATTGCCACAGGCGGAACCATCGAGGCCATTACCGGTCTGGTAGAAAAGCTGGGGGGCCAGGTGGTGAAGATATGCTTTGTGATGGAGCTTTTGGGACTTAAGGGCCGGGAGAAGCTAAAGAAGTATGATGTGGAGACTATTATTACATATGAAGGGCATTAATAGAAAGGGGTTGGTAATCAACCCCTTTTCTTTACCGGTAAATCCGGGGAAGACAGGAAATGAAACAATTTTGACAGACCCCTTGCGGGTGTAATGAGAAAAGGAGGCAGAATATGCGAATTGGTTTGGGATACGATGTACATCGGCTGGTGGAAGGCCGGGATTTGATTTTGGGCGGGGTGACGATACCACATCCCCTGGGACTTTTGGGCCATTCCGATGCGGATGTGCTGGTTCATGCCATTATGGATGCCCTGCTGGGGGCGGCGGCTCTGGGTGATATTGGCAAGCATTTTCCCGATACAGATTCACAGTACAAGGGAATATCCAGCATGAAGCTTTTGGAGCATGTGGGAGCATTGCTTGCTGAGAATGGGTACGTGATTGAGAATATTGACGCGGTTGTCGTTGCCCAGAAGCCCAAGCTTCGCCCCTATATAGAGGAGATGGAGGAAAATATCGCCCGGGTGCTGGGAATTTTGAAGAATCAGGTAAATGTGAAGGCCACCACAGAGGAGGGGCTGGGCTTTACTGGAACAGAGGAGGGAATCAAAAGCCAGGCAATTTGCTCCCTCACCGGACTCTATGAGGGAAGCTTTGGTGTGGCGGACAGCCAGGAGCCCCAATGCCAGGGATGCAGTGGATGCAGGCGGCAATAATGCGAGATTTGCAGGGAGGTCATAGGAGACGATGATTCGATATTTAACACAGGATGAGAAATGCAGAACAAAAGAAATGTATCAGGAGAATTTCCCGGAGGACAGCGAGGCCTTTGTGGATTATTACTATACCCATAAGACAAGGGACAACGAGATTCTGGTGATGGAAGAGGAGGCACTGGAGGTTATGATCCATTTAAACCCCTACCAGTTCCAAATCTGTGGAGAGCCATCCAAGATTAATTATATCGTCGCGGTGGCCACCCAGGAATCCGTGCGCCGGCAGGGGAAAATGGCCCGTGTGCTGTCCCGGGCCCTTCTGGATATGGCGGGAGAGCACCAGCCCTTTACATTTCTGATTCCGGCTAATCCCAGAGTATATCTTTCCGCCGGGTTCGTGTTTGTGCCCACGGAGCAGTACCCGGAGTATGAGGGACAGCTGATTCCAAGAGACCGTCTGGCGCCTATGGATTTTAGAGAAAAGGCAGCCCGGCAGGAACAAAGTCTTCGGGCAGCAGAGGTGACAGGCAGAAGGCCGGAGCTTAGAAAAGCCACAGAAGCTGATATTCCGGCTATGGTGGAATTTGCCAACGGATTTCTGGAAGAACAGTATGACATTTATCCTTACCGGACAGACGGGTACTATCAGCGGATGCTGGCAGAATCGGCCTGCCAGAACGGCGGGCTGGTGCTGCTGGAGGAAGGCAGGGAGCTGGTGGGCATTTTCTCCTACGGGCAGGATGAGGAAAGCGCAGAGCTACAGGAGATTCTGGTATTACCGGAGTACCGGGAACAGCTGTTTTCGCTGGCCCAGGCCTTTGTGGAGGGGGATTCCTTTCTTCCTCTGGCTGTCACGAAGATGGATTTTATGGTGCGGATTCTGGACATCAGGGTGCTGGGCCTGATGCTTAGAAGCCCCGAGCCCTTCACACTGAAGGTACAGGTGGAGGATGATATTATACCTGCCAACCGGGGAAGCTATGAGATTCGTGCCGATTTAAGGGGCAGCAGTATCCGGATGATTTCTCCGGAGGAAGCTGACTGCACCATGGATATCTCCCGGTTGACAGAAACCTTGTTTGGAAGGATGAAAACCTTTATCCGGGAGTGGGTTTAGGAGCAAGGCAGCATATCCAGAGAGGGAATGCTGCCGGCTGTGGCCAAGAGAATTTTGTGCCAGGGAGTTGACAAAGGGGAGAGATTTTAATATAATTAAAACAGATGTTTTAAAATGAGTGTTTTAGTAAGAGGAATGGAGATATGCCGCCGAAACCAAAATTTACAAGAGAAGAAATTATTGAGGCTGCCCTGGAAATTGTCCGAAGCCAGGGGCCCAGGGCATTGACGGCACGGGCATTGGGTGACAGACTGGGAAGCTCTGCCAGGCCGATTTTTACGGTGTTCCATAGCATTGAGGAGGTACAAAAAGAGGTGCTTTCCTCCGTCAGAAGATTGTACAACGGCTATATTCAGGAGGGCTTGTCCCGTGAAAGGCTGCCCTTTAAGGGAGTCGGGGAGCAGTACATCCGCTTTGCCATGGAGGAACCCTGGCTGTTCCAGCTTTTGTTTATGCGAGAGCAGGCAGGAGTCCCGGGCGTCGGTCTCATTTTACCGCTGATTGATGAAAATTATGAGTTGATTCTCAGGTCTGTCCAGGAGGAATATGGGATAGAACGGCTGTCGGCCCATAGCTTGTACCAGAATTTATGGATTTACACCCACGGGATTGCTTCCCTGTGTGTCACCGGGATGTGCAGATTTTCGGAAAAGGAAATCAGCGATATGCTGACGGAGGTCTTCAAGGGCCTGCTGCTTCAAAAGAAAAGAGGGGAAAACAATGATTGAACTTAAGAGTGTCACAAAAGCATACGGAAGGGGTGAAAGCCGGACAGAGGTTTTAAAAGGAATCAGCCTTGAAATCGGGGACAGTGCCTTTACGGTTATTCTGGGGGCCTCCGGAAGCGGAAAATCCACCCTGCTCAATGTGATGTCGGGGCTGGAGCTTCCCGATGAGGGGGAGGTGCTTTATGACGGTACAAATATTGTCCTTCTTTCCGAGGAGAGGCGGACGGCTTTTCGCAAGGAGCATGTGGGCTTTATTTTTCAGCAGTATTATCTTCTGCCGAATCTGAATGTGGATAAAAATGTGAAAATGGGGGCGGATTTGGCGGGAAACAGGGACTACCGGGAGATTATCCGTGCCATCGGAATGGAAGAAAAATTACAGAAATATCCGGGCCAGCTTTCCGGGGGAGAGCAGCAGAGAGTTGCGGTTGCCAGAGCCTTGGCAAAAAAGCCGGGAGTACTGTTTTTAGACGAGCCCACCGGGGCCCTGGATGAACAGACCGGGCGGCAGGTGCTTGCCTATATCTTAAAACTCCATGAGGAATACCGTTTTACTGCCGTAATGGTGACCCACAATGAAAATATTGCCGGGATGGCGGATGTGGTGATTCGCATGAACAGCGGCAGAATTTCAGATATTTACCGGAACACCGTCACGAAAAATGCTTATGAGATAGGATGGTGAGCATATGGTGGTAGGAATAAAGGATACCGTAAAGCTTTTGGGAATCGCTGTGATTGTTTGCTGTGCTGTGCTGGTGTGCACCTTGTTTCTCAATTATCATATGGACTTGGCTGCCATTGAGAATGAAATCGTCACGGAGCAGATGCGTATAATGTATGAAGCGCTGCTGGCAACAGCCAAGGTGGTATGCGCGGTCAGCGGCGGCTGCCTTCTGATGACGTCGGTGGTGATGCTGTTTTTTTACATAAAGCATTATATTGATACGCACAAAAAGGAATTGGGGATTTTAAAGGCGCTGGGGTATGGACGGTGGCAGATTGCCAGGCATTTTTGGGTATTTGGAATCAGTGTACTCACAGGGGCTTTGGCAGGCTTCGGCGGGGCTCTTTTGTGTATGCCGTACTTCTATGGAACCCAGGGGGTGGACGGCCCGTTGCCGGAGATTCCCCTTCGAATCCACCCGGAGCTGCTGCTGTGGCTGGTGCTGGTGCCAGCGGTGGTGTTTTCAGGGCTTTCGATTCTCTATGCGGGACGAAAGCTGAAGCAGCCGGTACTGAGGCTTTTGAAGGAACAGGGGAATCTATCCGGAAGCATCAGGCAGAGCGCCGGGAAAATACGGATTAAAGGAGAAGCCAGGGAAGGCTCTTTTCTGGCGGAGCTTAGGCGCAGTACATTACGGGAGAAAAAGGTGCTTGTGTTTTTTGTTATTTTTGCTTCCTTTTGCTTCTCTGCCATGACCCAGATGTCCTTTCAGATGAATGAGCTCTCCAGTGTGATGATGGGGGTTATGATTCTGCTTATCGGCTTGGTACTGGCATGCACCACACTTTTTATGGCAATTACGACGGTGGTTAAGGGAAATACCAGGACCATTGCGCTGATGCGAGTGATGGGGTATTCCCACAGGGATTGTGTCCGGGCGCTGCTGGGGGGCTACCGGGTTATGGGATATGTGGGATTTGCCATAGGCAGTGTTTACCAGTACCTTCTGCTTAAAATCATGGTATCTGTGGTGTTTGAGGATGTGGCGGGTATGCCGGATTACAGCTTTGACGTCCCTGTGATGCTGTTGTCACTGGGGGCTTTTGTGGTGGTATATGAGTTTGTGATGTATTGGTACGGGGAAAGGATTAAGAAAACGGACTTAAAGGAAATCATGCTGGAGTAGAAAAGTACTATAATAGAATTCCGGCAGAAATAAAAACGGCTCCAAGGGTTGACAAAAACAGGAAATACGCATAAACTAAGCTATATATGTAAAAGGCTGAGAACGGAAAGAGTAGCATACGGACATCCGACAGAGAGGAGCGGCCACCGGCTGAAAGCGGCTCCCGGCAGAGAAGTATGTGAAGTGCCTCCGGGAGCCGGTGGAGTGAATTCTGTAAAGGAGAATGCAGCAGGAACAATAGAAGGCCTTCTCTTTATGGTACAGTAGCCCCACCCGGATTGCACACGTTACGTGCCTTAAGGGAAATGTGTACTGTCACATTTACTTAGAGTGGAACCGCGGATAACTTCGTCTCTAAATTAGAGACGAAGTTTTTTATATCATAGGAAGTTCTTCGAACTTACCTATGATAAAAAAGCCCTCCGGGCAGGATCGCCCTGCGGCGGAAGGGAATTATGTTGCTAACGCAACCCGCCGCAGGCGGAGAATTCTGCAAAGCAGAATTCTTTTTTATAGAAAGACCAACTATTAAAAGTCAAGTAGATAATTGAAAAAATACAAAAGAAATTTCGTAGAAAAAAGAGTATAACAATAAAGCCTGTTGTCAGGCAGGCCAACGTGAGTTAAAAGGATTTATGCTTTTGGAACGTAAGGCTGATTGCTTTTCAGGACGGCATAAATGATGTTGCACATTTTTCTGGCAACAGCTCCAACACATGTCAGATGATGTTTGCCTTCCGCCTTCTTTTTTTGGTAATAGACACTTAATACGGGGTCTTTAAAGGAAGCAATCAGGGCGGACTGAAAAATGGCTTTCCGCAGATAAGGTGATCCACGTTTGCTCATTACATTGTGTGCTACTTCAAATTCACCGGATTGCGTGACAGTAGCATCCAAACCGGCAAAAGCCACCAGTTTTCTGGGGCTGTCAAATTTGGAGATGTCGCCAATCTCGCTTAGGATGGCCGCTCCTGTGACACTGCCAATTCCAGTAATGGTGGTAATGGGGGATTCCAATTTTCCCATGATGCCTGAAATTTCCATTTCCGTTTCTTTTACCTGTTTTTCGATAAAAGAAATTTGCTCAATCAGTGTTTTGAGCTGGAATGTGAAGCTGTTTTTGGCAAAGGTAATGCCAAAAGAAGAGGATGCGGCAGCCTTTAACTGTTCCGCTTTCGCAGCGCCGACTTTCTGTCTGCTGAGCTGGGCCAGCAGTTCCGCCAGGATTTCCGATGAAACCGATTCAAAATCAATCGGTGAAGAAAACTGAAGGAGGATTTCTTTTGAGGTTTTGCCGAAAATGTCGGAAAAGACGGACTGGTATTCCGGGAAAACCTGATCCAGCACACAGACAACTTTCCGTTTTAAATCACTGATGGATTCCACAAGATATGTGCGAAAGCGGGTCAAGGTACGCAGGGAAAACAAATCTTCGTCTGCAAGCCTGGTTTCCACGAACTGCCCATACCGGATCAGGTCAGCGATCAGGACGGAATCAATGATATCGTTTTTGCGTCTGCGGATTTCCATCCCCCTGCGCCATCCATCGGTCTGGATTGGATTGATAACATGGAGAAGGAAACTTTTCTCAAAGAGGAAAGAGTAAACAGAAAGCCAGTAGTGGCCAGTAGCTTCCATACCAATCTCAAAATCGGAGGGATTTAAAGAATAAGAAGCAAGTTTGAGAAACAAGGCATTCCCCCCATCCGAAGTGTTGGGAAAGGAAAAAGCTTTAAATACTACTTTTCCGGTATTGTCCATCATGGAAGCAACATGATTATTTTTACCAATGTCAATGCCAACAAAAAACATAAGAACACCTCAGAAAAAAGATTTCAGATTGGGAGACCACTCATCTAATAAGCGCCACTACCTTGTGCTAAATACGGAGAGAAGCCATGAGGCAACCAACATCCAACTCATACGCGGAAAGCTTATTAGAGAGAGGGATCAGTCTTTCAAGTACGAGCAGAACCGCTCAAGGAGTGAACGATCATCCTCTCAATCTAATAAAACCATTATCTCCTATCAGACTGGAGATGTAAAGAAGCAGGTCTAAGGGTTTATAGGTATCCCTTGAACAACCTAAATATATTATACAAGGAGTGAAGTCTATGGGATTTATCCAGCAGGTGAAGGAACAATTTGCAATTATCAAAGAACGGGACCCTTCCATAAAATCTCCCTGGGAGGTGCTTTTATATCCCAGCTTCAAGGTGATGTTAAGTTACCAGAAAGCACATAGATTGTACGAAAAAGGACATTATTTCCGGGCGAGAAGAATCTCCCAGCGCGCGGCCCGGCGGACGGGCATTGAGATTCATCCGGGAGCCATTATCGGAAAAGGGTTTTTCATCGACCACGGCAGTGGGGTGATTATTGGTGAAACCGCGGTGATTGGGGACAACGTCACCCTGTATCAGGGCGTTACCCTGGGGGGAACCGGCAAGGAGA
>CAPNGW010000068.1 GCA_948665105.1 uncultured Lachnospiraceae bacterium | reverse complement strand
TGACCTTATCCGGGCTTGCCACAAGGCGGTTTTGCTTTGAGGCCTTTCTGCCCCGGGAGAAGAAGGAGCGGGCTCTTGTTCTAAAGGAATTAAAAGAAGAAACCAGAACCATTGTACTATACGAGGCGCCCCATCACCTGAAAAAAACTCTGGCGGAGCTTCTTGAAGTGCTGGGAGACCGAAAGATTTCCCTTTGCCGGGAGCTTACAAAGAAATACGAGACCGTGCTTCGTACCTCCCTGGCGGAAGCGATATCGTATTATGAGGAAAATGAACCACGGGGAGAGTATGTGCTGGTGCTGGAAGGGAAAAGTCAAAAAGACATTGTGACGGAGAGTCGTTTGGCCTTTGCGTCAATGTCTCTTACTGAACATATGGCCCTCTATGAAAGCCAAGGAATTCCCCGGAAGGAGGCCATGAAGCTGGTGGCCAAGGACCGGGGAATATCCAAGCGGGAGGTTTATGGGGGACTGCTGTAGGCAATCCCCTTACATATATGGAACAAATCTGTTTGTCATTTCTTCTCTCCCTTATCATAATACTCCGGCAGATACTTTTCCAGCAGGGAAAATGGCGCCGGCCCCATTTTCATCAGGGCTTCGTGGAAGCGATAATCACTGTAGTCTTTCCCATACATATTTTTTGCCTGTTCCTTCAGGTTCAGAAATTCCAGATATCCAATGTAATACTTCAGGTAATGGGCCGGCTCCTCCACAATCATCTGATACACCTCTGCCAGCACCTCCTTATCGGTAATCTGGTACTCTGCAAAGAATTTTATCATGTCTTCCTGGCTCCATCCGTCGTAGTGAATTCCCATATCCGCGGTGGCATAAAGGCTTAAAAGCGCCGACTGATCCCGCATCAGCAGCGCAGACAGGTCAGCATCTAAATCTGCATAAGAATAAGAAATCATTTCCACATAGGTGGCCCACCCTTCCGAGTAACCGCTGGCTCCCAGCAGGCTCCGAACAGGCGAAAAGCCCTGGCTTCTCTCCATGACATTCTGATACAGATGCCCCGGAAATCCTTCGTGTGCCAGGGTTGTATAGAGCTTCAGCTTTTGATAATTGTTAGATCCATTGATATGTATGGAATTCTGGCTGATATCATCAATGGGGATGGCCAGGTAGAAGGCCGGCGCCATATATTCCTCCAGAGACGGGTGCACGTATTTGATGGTAAAAGAGGTATCCGGGGGTGTGGGGAAATCCGCCTTCATCTTTTCCTGAAGCTCCGTGAGAATGGCAGTGGGGTCCTGCTGGGCAAAGGCATAGGAGGTGGCCTGGCTCAAAAGCTCCGGCTTCTTTGCAATCAGTCTGGCTGCCTCAGACATATCCTCTGCCCGCTGATGAGCCGTGGCCTCCTTCAGCTCATCTATGCTCCTCTCTGAGCCGGTGCAGGCGGCCACCAAATACTCATAGTATTCCTTTCCCTGGGGAAGATGGCTGAGTCCCTGCTGGTTATCTCCGGATTTTTTTAATTTTTCCAGCCCCTGAATCATCATTTCGTAGGCGGGAATCACCACCTCTGTCACAGCCCGCTGATTCTGCTCCCGGTAACTCTGCTTCTGCTGGTCCGTAAGGTCTGTCATGGCCTCTATCTTATTATCAAAGGTATCCAGTAAATAATTTTTATCTTTATTGGCAATAAAATTCTGGCACTGGCTGATAATGTCTTCTGCTGCAAACTGGGACATAAACAGGCCCTTGTTTGCTTTCTCCATCTCAAAAAGCAGAATCTGACGGAAATAATCCCTGGTCTGATTCAGAAGGTTTAAGTAGTCCAGCACGTCTCCTTCATCATAAAAGGCATATTCCGCCATCAGTACCGGAAGCTCTGCCTGGATTCCGGTGGAGGGACGAAGCAGCTCCTCATAGAAATAAAATTTGCTGGCAGACAGCTCTGCATCAGTCTCCTCCTTGAGAATATCATAGGTAAGCCTCTGGTCCAAGGTCAGGCGTTTGGTTTTAAAGCTCTTAAGGGCCGATTGGGTATTCTCCAAAGCTGCCACAGATGCCTGGCGGCTTTCCTCATCAATATCACCGTAGGTAACCTCATACTCCGTAATTCCATAGTTTTCGGGACTCTTCAGGGTATAGTGCAGGTTGATTGTAGTGGATGCCACCTCCTGACGGAAAAGGCTGTTTAAGTATTCATCAAAGGATTTTTGGTATTCCTCCTGACCTTGGGCGGAAGTAAAAATGCCGGGAGGATGGTCTTTTAGATAGGTGCCACCCCGGATTCCAGCGGCAAGAAGTGCAAGACTTAAGCAAAATACCGCCAGACGCCGAAGAAGTTGGGATTTTTTCATGGGCAGGATAAGCTCCGGTTTTTTGTTTATTCTATGAAAGGCCGGGGTGAAATATATCCTTTATTTATTGTAAGCTGTAAAAAACTCCTGCTGGCAAAAATCCGGTGGCCTTTTTCTGTTCTGACAGGGTACATCATTTTATACCGATGCTGCATATAATGAATCTAAGGAATGATTGAGGTTCTTTTATGTTAAATTATTTGTGGGGATTTATGCTGTTAATCGGCGTTATCTATGGGGCCCTCACCGGTTCCCTTCCTGCTCTTACCGATGCCGCTTTAAGCTCTGCCAAGGAGGCTGTCACTTTATGCATTACCATGCTGGGGGTGATGTCCTTCTGGATGGGGCTTATGAAGATTGCGGAATCCTCCGGCATTATTGCCGGGGCCACCAGAAAGCTGAAGCCTTTCCTGCGTTTTCTCTTTCCCCGGATTCCCGCAGAGCATCCGGCCAACGCCTACATAGCCACCAATATGATTGCCAATATTTTCGGTCTGGGGTGGGCGGCGACTCCTGCGGGACTGAAGGCCATGGAAGCTTTGTCACAATTGGAGGAGGAACGTCGGAGCGGAACGGTATATTTGGGGGAAACACAAAGCATATCAAAAAGGGGACGGGACGGGAGAAAAGTCAGAGTTACCAGAGGGATGCCTGTCGGAGTTGCCAGTAACGAGATGTGTAATTTTCTGATTATTAATATTTCTTCTCTGCAGTTGATTCCGGTAAATATCATCGCCTACCGGGGTCAGTACGGCAGCGTGAATCCCGCCGCCATTGTTGGACCGGCCATTGTGGCTACCGTGATCAGTACGGTGGCGGGGATTTTGTTCTGTAAGGTGATGGATGGGAGGAGGCGCCCATGAACTTCCTGTTGTTTCTATCCAACACCATCATTCCCCTGCTCATCTTCTACATTGTGGCTCTGGGACTTTCCAAAAAGAGGAGTATTTACGACGACTTTATCAAGGGGGCTGCAGACGGCTTTAAGACGGTTGTCGGCATCATGCCCACCTTAATTGGGCTGATGGTGGCGGTGGGTGTGCTTCGGGCCTCTGGCTTTCTGGATTTTCTGTCGGGCCTTTTGGGAGGTCTTATGTCCCTGGTACATTTTCCTTCCCAGTTGGTGCCCGTTACCATTGTGAAAATGTTCTCCTCCTCGGCGGCCACCGGGCTTCTGATTGACATTTTTAAGGAATACGGGCCGGATTCTTCCCTGGGCACCATTGCCTCCATGCTTATGAGCTGCACAGAAACCATTTTCTATACCATGAGTGTGTATTTTATGGCAGCTCATGTACAGAAGAGCCGGTACACATTGGCCGGGGCATTGTTCACCACACTGGTGGGTACTATAGCAAGCGTGGTACTGGCGGGCCTATTGTAAGCGGAAGCCGTGAAAACCCTCCCATTTGGCACAGACTGCGCGACCCTTTAACAGTGCATACTCATTTGGCACAGGCTATACACCCTTTAACAGTACATAGCCATTTGGCTTCAGATTAAATATCTGCCCAGGCTTGGCATCCAGTCACCGATAAAAATTTCATCCTTCAAAACGCCTTCCCACAGAGGGGTGAAAAACTCGTTGAACAGGGCAATCACCTCCGGCCAGCTTTTTAAGCTGTCCGTTTCCCCCTGGGCATTCCCCTTCTGATGAGCTTTCCTGTACTTGCTCCAGCGTTTTTCCATATACCGGTAATCCGCATACCCAAGGACTGTCTCCCAGCGTTTCCCGGCGGAGGTCAGCCCTTGCTTCTCAAGAAGCTCCTGCATATACAGAAATACCCGCCTTCCGTCCACCGCCTGGGTGCTTAAGATACGTAAGGCCTCTCCGTATGGCTGCATGTCTCCGATTAATTCCAGGCGGTCCATCATCTCAAAAAAGCATTCCGACAGATTCATTTCCTCAGGGTATTTCCGGTAGAAGACAGCCTCTCCTTTCTGAAATACAGGCTGATACTGCCCCTCTTCCGGAAAGCAGTCCTTCTGCCATACCGGGCGGACGAGAATCTTAAAGGGGACCGTCACGGCATCCACCTTAAGAGTCAGGGAAACCTCCAGCTGGCGGTCATAAAACAGCAGTTCTCCATCCACAATTCTGTCCTTTCGCTCCTTCTGACTCTGAAACTCCTCGATAGCCTCAGTAAGCTCCTGATAGGAAATCTCCTTCATGTAGTACAGAATCCGATTGGGTGTCGTCTTCTTTCCCCGGCCCTGTAGGTGAAACTCTTCCGGTTTCAACCACATACGCTCCTTTATGGAAGACTGGTTCATCCAGATTAAAATTTCCTCAAAAAAATATGCAGACAAAGACTGGGCATAGGAAAGTCCCCGGGCCTTCCCTCTTTTTCTGATTTCTTCTATGGAAGTACACATAACATTCACTCCGCCTTTTTCGTGTAATGTCTTCTGCGGTTTGCATGACTATAACAGTACATGCTGTGGCAGCCTCCGTTGCCTTATAACCAAATTCCGATTCTGCTCTGAACCTTCTGCACCACCCGGCGGGCCCGGGCGTATTCCATCAGCTTCTGAATATCCTTCATGGGCTCCCGAAGATAACAGCGCAAAGCGTTCTGCAATACCTCCCGCTCCAGCTTGTCCTCAAATTTCAGACAATCACATATCATCCGCTCTTTTTCGTAAATGTACAGGGAGCCATCCCCCAGCGGCAGCTTTTTTGCACCCAGCATCAGAGCCTGGGGTTCCAGATAGTAGGGCTGCACCAGGGGGTAGTCCATAAGAAACCGGGATTTGGAGGTGTTCTTGTCCACGGCGATATGCCAGCAATAGGGCTTTTTCTGGATATAGTGATAGTGGTACAGCGCGCTGTCTAAGCAGAGTACGCCGTCGGGAAACAAGCTGGCAACCATGCTCTCTTCATCCTTCTGGTGGAAGGCCAGTCCATAGTAGCCGTTCTTGACACGTTGAAGGAGGCCTTCCTCCACAAATGTCTGTATTTTTCGATAGTCCATGTCCAGCTCATAGAGCTGGCTGGTTTTCACAAGGCCGCCATGAGCGGCTACAAAGGCCGTAATTTCTTCTCGTAGTTGTTCTCGTTTGGTTTCTCTTTTTGTCATAGATTTTCCGCTCCGAAGCTTTGTATGTGGTGAATTTAATGGGTTTATTATAATGCAATTTTTTTTATGTGTCAACGGGTGAAAAATTGGAATTGTTCCTCTTGATTTTAGACTATTTATGTCCTATAATTAGATTATATCTTTATATTTTGTCTTTATATCTAATTTAAGACATATTTGCAAGGGTAAAATTACAACATGATAAATTTTTAGGAGAGGTGATTTTTATGGATTTACATTCTTCTCTTCGGAAGAATCCTTCCAGGGAATCCTGTGAGCAGGTGATTCGGCGGATTTTGTCTACGGAGATTTTGGAATATGGGAGGAATATACATTTTAAGCAGGCCACGGATTTTCTCAATTATTTTGAATCTTTATATCCGGCTTCGGACAGTCTGACCAAGCAGGTGCAGCGGGCGGTGCGTTCCATGAATATGCCCCGGGACGAGAAGGGCTTTTTCATTCCCAATAAGACGGCAGAACAGCTGGCGCAGGAAAGGGAGCTGACGGGTCTGCTTCGTAAATCAGGTTCCCAGGTGGATACTTTGGAGGGTTGTGAGCCTTTGCTTTTGAAGCTTGAGAAAGATTTCTGTGATTATGCGATGCATTTAATTGAGAGCTGTGATACCTTTCAGGGAAAATATGAGGTTCTGGTGAAGGTTAATGGAGGTTTACTGTTTTTTACCCGAAACCGGAAGCAATTAGAAATTTTATTGGAAAGTTTAATATAATATTTTTATTTATCAGACAAATTTGTCGTTTTTTAATTAGGTCTTTCTCATACATAAAGGACAGTACTTTATGAGAAATACTGTCCTTTATTTTATATATTCCAAAACTTTATGATATTTCTTACCATCTGGTCTTCCACCGGCTATGGCGGCCTTGCTTGATAACCTTGAAGCGGTTCCTGTCTTTTTTCCGGGTGTGAGCTCTGTGACGGAGGATGTAGAAATTATTTATCAGATAAACAATGAGCGCTATCAGCATTGCCAAGGCAGCCAGGGCACCTACAGCCAGAAAAATATATTCCACGCGGATTTTCTTTTGCTTCGGTGCATCCTCCACCTTCAGCGTATTGAATACGTATGGCTTCACTGTGGTATCCGCCGTTTTTATCCGTCCGCTTCCCACGTGGCGGTCGCCGTAGGTGTATTGGAAGATAGCTATGGTACCATCCTCACCGTCCCCTTCCACAATCTCATAGGTGGCTTCAGAAAAGTCCACGGTATTTGGCAGGATAATTTTGCTCTCCCGGTCCAAATCGGCGAAGCTGCTGGCTATGCCAAACAGCTCTGCATTGGCAGTTCCTTTAATCTCATAGTGAGTCTCATTTGCCGCGATATTCCAGGGTGTAAAGTTGGCAAAGCAGTAATCCAAAAGGTTCCGGGTATCGGTGTACTGGACACTGCCGTTTTCCTTCATCACCACGCACACCAGGGTCATGCCACTTCGCTCCGCAAAGGTCACCAGCGTATTCCTGGCTGCATCCGTGTAGCCTGTCTTGCCACCGATGCATCCATCATAAAGGTACTGCCGCTCTCCCTGGTAATTGGTTAGCATCTTGTGATGGTTTACCAGATACGTCTCTTCCTGAGGGTGCTTATTAGTAAAGGGAATGGTGTATCGGTCCGTGGCTGTAATCATACGAAACATATCATTTTTCAATGCCTCGCAGGAAATAAGTCCCATGTCATAGGCACTGGTGTAATGCTGTGAATCCGGAAGACCGTGGGAATTAGTGAAATGGGTATCCTCACAGCCCAGAAGAGCCGCCCGGTCATTCATCATGGCAATAAAATTCTCATAACCCTTTCCGGCATGCTCCGCCACCGCATAGGCACAGTCGTTGGCAGATCCCAGCATTACCGCATACAGGCACTGCTCCATGGTCATGATTTCATCCACATCCCGGAAAATGTGAGTGCTCTCCCGGTCAATGCTATGTACCGACTCATAGGAAAAGAGAACCTCCTCATCGAGACTGCAATTCTCAAGAGCCAGAAGTGTTGTCATAATCTTGGTAATGCTGGCCGGATACAGCTGTTCATGGGGGTTCTTCTCATAAAGAACCGTTCCGGTGGATGCCTCCATTACCACGGCAGATACCGCCTCCACCTCCGGCCCCACAGGCCAGTAAGCTTCCGCCTTAGCAGAAATGGAACTGGTTGGGAACAGAAAAACGATACCGGCCAGAATACCAAAAAATCCCTTTTGTATTCTCATAGATTTCTCCTTTTTCCTTTCCTGTTCCCTATAGTATAATATATTTTACAGAATTTGGCAATCTTTTACACTTTCTTTACATCTTTTTTAACAGCTTTTAAAGTTTAGAACCCTTGAAAAGAGCAGAATATCTTAAAATCACCGGGCTTCCCTTTCAGAGAAACACATGGTATAATGTCCATAAGCAATGAGCCATGCGGCGCCTGTAAGCGGAAAAGTGGCTGCTTGCTACACGGCATAAAATGGAGGTACAAAATGAGATTACGTAATATTCCTGGTTCCCGACAGATAATCGCGGAGAATCCATGGTGTATTCAGGAGCCTGAGAAACAGAAGGGCTGTTGGCATACAATATTTGGAAACCAAAACCCTATCCACATTGAGGTTGGTATGGGAAAAGGACAGTTTCTGATGACTTTAGCAGGGAAAAACCCAAATATCAACTACGTGGGCATTGAGAAATATTCCAGCGTGCTGCTTCGGGCCCTGCAGAAGATGGAAGAGAATCCTCTGGACAATCTGAAATTTATTCGCATGGATGCAGAGACCATCGCAGATGTGTTTGCAAAAGATGAGGTGGACCGAATCTACTTAAACTTCTCGGACCCCTGGCCCAAAGACCGCCACGCCAAACGGCGGCTGACCTCCAAAGAATTTTTTGCCCGCTATGATAAGATTCTCACAGGGGACGGGCAGGTGGAATTTAAAACAGACAATACTATGCTTTTTGATTTTTCTCTGGAACAGGTGGAGCTGGCAGGCTGGCGGCTAAATGCCTGTACCCGGGATTTGCACCGGAATGAGGAGATGAATCAGGGAAATATCATGACGGAATACGAGGAGCGTTTCTCCGGCCAGGGGAACGCCATCTGCAAATTAATTGCCGTGAGATAGCCTTTGAGCTTTGCCCTTATTCCCTGTCCGGAAATTCCCACCGGGCAGGGGACAGTGCCTCTCCTGGCTTCTGAATAATGAAATTCTCATCCCACTGGCCCAAAAGAAGCTTTCGTAAAATATCCACGGAGCCCTCCACCTGATTTACAGACAGATTCAATAGCTCTGCCGCCTTACCGGCGTATTCCATGGTTTCCGTCAAATCCTCACAGCCTGTATCTATGACAGAAATGGTCTCATAGTGATCATACATCATTTCCAGAATACCCTTTGCATCCTCCTCCCCAAACTCCTCCACGTATTGTTGATATTTCGGCAAAATAGCTTCCTCGTCCATGGTCCAGCCCCGGGTCAGATAGATGCTCCTGCCCTGTGTAAGTCCCCGGGTTCTCCGGCTTCCGGTGCACAAAAGCATGTTGATACAATCATCGAACCGGGGCAGTACCAGTGTGGCGTTTTGGCTTATCAGCCCTGCCGTACCGTTTCCGCACAGCCCATAGCAAAGCAAAATTTCTTCCTGATCCTTCATTTCATCGATGAGGCTCTGCAGCCTTTTCCTCAGCTTTTCCGGCGTATTGTGGTAGCCACGGTCTATCCACACAACTGGTATATTTAAAGAATACTCTTCATAGATTTTATTGATTTCATTTTCCATCATGGAGCAGGCAATTAAAATACGTTTCATAGAAGCCTCCCAAATATTTTTTTCCTATTTTAGCACAAAACCCTGTTTTTTGAAATAGAATATAAAAAAGGTGTGATGGCAATCCATGGCAAGGCGAAAAAAAGGATTTAGTCAGAAGATAGCGGATATCACTTACACAAAGCCAGTCCTCAGCGGACGTATGCTGGAGCTCCGCAAAGGCTTTCGGGAAATAGCATCAATGCTGGAGGTAAAGAAAAAGACATGAAGTGAAGCCTCCACCAGGTGGATAGCCTGACGGGGGCTTTTACATTTTGGAAATCCTACCCTTATAAAGTATAAAAGCACCATCCCCCACGCTCTTGTGTCGTGAAAAACGGTGCTTTATGAGTGCGCGATCAGGGGCTCGAACCCTGGACACCCTGATTAAGAGTCAGGTGCTCTACCAACTGAGCTAATCGCGCATATACAACCAACGCAAGAATTATTATATTACAGGTTTCCGAAAAAAGCAAGAACTTTTTTAATTTTTTTTTAATTTCTAAAATGAAATTTTAAATTCCACCGTTCCCTTATACGGTGGAGTTTACT